>NZ_CAWPRX010000146.1:0-64005 GCF_963890365.1 Tychonema sp. LEGE 07196
GGCAAAGGGAGTCACATCCGGCCACTGGGGCGCTAGCGGCGTTGCGAAAGCTGCGGGAGTCGGTATCCAACTGCCGGGGTCTGTTTTGCCCTGGTACGTGACTGTTTTGTCCGCGCCGTCTGTACTGCGCCAACTGATAATTTGGTTGGCAACTTCTTGTCCGAGGGCGATACCGTCTGTTTTGGCTTTGCCGTCGGGAATTTTTGCTAAAGATGATTGCAATGCTGCGTCGAATTTACCGGCTTCTCCTGGGTAAAGGTTGACTAAGACGCGGTGGGCTGCTGCTACTGTGGCAGCTTCTTGTGATGTGCCTGCTGGTGCATCTATGCTGACGCGGTAAGGGCTGTATTTTTTGCTAATCGAGTTTACCGAGTCGTAAATGGCTGCGTGCATGATTGCCATGTTGCGGGCGGCTGCCGGAGGATCGGTATTATTTGTCTGCACTGCTTCTAGAATTATTGCGTTCCAATCTCTGACGGGGTTTCCCGATAGTTGAGTTGTGAAGTTGGATCGGTTGACACTGCTGCTGTTGACTCCCGGCAATACTGCTAAATACTCGCCCGTGAGTTTGTCTTGAATTACGGTACTGTTGCTGTTAGCGTCCGTGCCTTGCTTGATGTCTAAGTCTTCAAATGTCAGGCCGTCTAGCAATTGAATTTTGTCGCTGCCGCTGCCGAAGTCGGTGATGTAGTCGGCTGTTGCTAAAGTTGGGCCGCCGTCGTCTTTAGCAATAACAAAGATGTCATCGCCGGAGCCACCGGTCACGGTATCGCTGCCTGCACCCGCGTAAATAATATCGTTGCCGGAATCGCCCAAAATTAGGTCGCTGCCTTTGCCTCCCCAGAGGATGTCGTCGTCTGCACCGCCTAAAATCGTATCGTTGCCTCGATCGCCGCAGATTTTGTCTTTACCTGCATCGCCTTCGAGATAGTCGTCTCCGCTGTTGGCGTAAATTATGTCGTTGCCATCCAAGGCGTTAATTCTGTCTGGTTCTGAAGTTCCTTCGAGGAAGTCGAATTTCGCAGTACCGGTAAGAGAAACCATTGGTATTTATAGAAGATTGTTGGTTAAATAATAGCAAATACTCACAGTACGGATAAATGCTAGCGTCTGTGTACTTCTGATTTATCTTATTATAATTTGCCCTTACTACGTAAATACCCTGACTTCAACTTTATGAAATCTTTAATGTTTCACTGATTTTTATAAATTTTCGGAGTTTTTTGTACGTAAATATACCTGAGCTGTTTTAATTATTTACCATCTTACTGGCGAGCTTAATAATGTTTTAAGTTATATACATGGTGAGAATAAAAGTGTAAAATAGTAGCAATTATTCCGGTATTTACTTAAGTACAATATATGTGTGCGATTATTTGTTAAGCACTTCTCAATGCTGCGATCGGGTCGAGTTTTGATGCCTGACGCGCCGGAACAACGCCGAAAAACAGACCTACAGTGCCGGACACGCTGACAGCAAGGGCGATCGCCACAGGTGAAATGCCAGCTTGCAGGGGCGTGAAATTACCTACAAGCAAGATACCGCCGACACCTACGCAAGTACCTACTATCCCTCCGGCAGCCGATAAAATTACAGCTTCGACGATAAATTGAAACAGGATATCTTGTTGCGAAGCCCCGATCGCCTTTCTGAGCCCGATTTCTTGAGTCCGCTCGCTCACAGAAACCAGCATAATGTTCATAATCCCAATTCCGCCTACCAACAAAGAAATACTAGCAACAGCAGTTAGCATCAGTGTCAGAGCCCCGGAAATCGCACCCATTGTCGCCATTAAATCTTTCTGATTTCTGACAGTAAAGTCATCTTCTGTGGTAATCTTGTGCCGCAGTCTCAGCAAGTTTTCTACCTGAAATTGAGCCGCATCCATTTTCGACTCATCTTGAATAGAAATAAACAGCGAGGTGACAGCTAAACCGTAGGGAGATTTCCGCCCGACAATGCGGTTGGCCATTGTGGCGATCGGCACAACAGCCGAGTTATCATAATTCGTACCAAAAGATGTGCCTTTGGGCGCGAATACTCCAATCACTTTCAGGCTGACATTTTTGATTCGTATTTGTTCGCCCAGGGGGTTAGCATTGTCAAACAGTTTCTCGGCTAATTCTGAACCTAACACTACAACTTGATTGTTTTGTTTAACATCGAGTTCCGTCAAAAATCGCCCTTTAGCCATTTCAAAATTTCTGACAGTGACAAATTCTGGAATTGTGCCAAAAATTAGAGACGAAACATTTTTGTTGCTGTAGCGAACAATCTCCGAACTGTTGAGTTCTGCTGAAACACCTTGCACCGAAGGGACTTGAGTGGCGATCGCCTTACCATCCTCTACTATCAATGTTTGAGGCGCGCTGGCGATCGAACTTCGCCTAGCATTGGGCACTCCCGGCCTCACGATCAATACATTTGTACCCAAAGATTGAACTTGTCCTGCAACAAATTTTTGTGCTCCCTCTCCAATTCCAATCATCGCAATTACCGAAGCATTTCCGACAATCATCCCAATCATCGTTAAACTGCTGCGAGTTTTGTTTGCTACCAATGTTTGACCGGCCATTTTGACGCTTTCAATAAAATTCATAATTTTGGAATTAAGTTTGTAGTGAGGACTTCAGTCCTTTCCGATCTTCAACAACTGGCAAAAAACAGTTTTTTTATCATAAACTGTGAATCTTAGAGATAAACTGTGTGCGTGCAGAACTAAATGTAAAACTATCTGGGTTCTTCCCTCTTCCTTCTTCCCTCTTCCTTCTTCCTTCTTCCTTCTGCTTAAGCACTTCTCAATGCCACAATCGGGTCTAACTTAGCAGCTTGTTTTGCAGGTACGATGCCGAAAAATAAGCCGATACTGCCAGAAACACCAACTGCAAGGGCGATCGCCACTGGAGACACGCTAGCTTGCAAAGGAGTGAAAGCAGACACCAAAAGCACACCGCCGATACCGAATCCAGTGCCGATCGCGCCACCAGCAGCCGACAAAATCACAGCCTCAATCATAAACTGAATCAAGATATCCTGTCCCGAAGCACCGATCGCCTTTCTCAGTCCAATTTCCTTAGTGCGTTCCGTCACAGAAACCAGCATAATATTCATAATCCCGATGCCGCCCACAAACAGCGAAATTGCCGCCACAAAAGCCAGCATCAGAGTCAAAGCACCAGTTATACTGCCCAAAGTATTCATTAAATCCTTCTGATTTCGGACAGTAAAATCATCCTCTTTAGTAATATTGTGGCGCAATCTGAGCAGATTTTCTATTTGAAACTGCGCCGCCCGCATCAAACTCTCATCTTTGACTGAAACCGAAATAAATGTTACCTTTGTCCCATAGGGAGACGAGCGGCCGACAATCCTGTTTGCCATGGTTGTCAGTGGCAAATAAACGTTCATATCTTGATTGTCGCCAAAAGTCGAACCCTTGGACTGCATCACTCCAATCACTTGAAAAGTAGAATTTTTGATGCGAATATATTGACCGATAGGCTGTGTATTGCCAAACAATTGTTCGGCAGCTTCTGAACCTAAAGTAACTACATTTTCTTGTCTTTCTAAATCTAATTTATTTAAAAAACGACCTTTAGCAACATCAAAGCTTCTTACCGACAGAAATTCGGGAGTAGTCCCGACAATAGAAGACGAAACGTTTTTATTGCGGAAAGTAACCAGTTGACTGTCATTGAGAGTCGGTGCAACTTCTTGGACAGAAGGAACTTGAGAGGCGATCGCATTTGCATCTTCCAACACCAACGTCTGAGGCGGAATCACCGGACGACTTTGCGCTTCCGGACTTCCGGGAATGATAAATAGCAAATTTGACCCCAGAGAGTTAACCTGTCCCGCAATAAACGTCTGAGCTCCTTCGCCGATACCGATCATCGAAATTACAGAGGCATTACCGATGATAATTCCTAACATCGTCAAGCTGCTGCGGAGTTTGTTTGCCGTCAAAGTTGTGACAGCCATTTTGACACTTTCAATAATATCCATGATTCGATTTTAAATTTTGGATTTTAGGTTTTAGATTGGCTGTTAACTGTTGACTGTTGACTGTTGACTGTTGACTGTTAACTGTTAACTGTTGACTGTTGACTGTTGACTGTTGACTGTTGACTACTAACAACTGCCAACTGCCAACTATCAACTGACTACTTTTGATTCTTGATAATATCCTCTAATTTTTTACCTTGAGGAAGTTCAGTAAACACCCGATCGCCCGCCTTGGCACCCTCCAAAATCTGAATCTTGTTACCAATAGTCGATCCCACAGTCACAGGCTTAAACTTCGGCTGCTGCTTCTCATCGGGAACTAGCACACCCGTTTGACCTTTATTGGTCACAATTGCCACCGTGGGGACAACCAAAGCATTGCTGAGCTTTTGACCGACAAATCTCAAATCAACATTCATACCCGACTGCAAGAAATCCTTGCCAGAATCAATGGCAACTCGCACTTGAAACAGCGTCACATCCCGTTCCTTAACAGCTTCCGGCGCAATTAACTTAACGCGACCTTTAAACACTTTATCGGGATAAGCATCAGCTACAATTTCAACTATTTGACCAGGTTTAATTTGACTGATATCTGCCTCCGGGACTTTCGCCAAAACTTCCACATCTTTAGCCAAAGCGACAATCGATGTCGAAGTAGCCGAAGTAGCTTCCGATGCCGAAGTTGCCGGAGTTACAAAAGCTCCTTCAATTGCGTATCTTTGGGTAATAACTCCCGCAAAAGGAGCGCGAACTTTTGTATCTTCTAACTGCACTTCTTGAAAACGGACTTGAGCCTGAGCTTCGGCTAAATCAGCTTTAGCGGCAGCTATTTCTTCGGGGCGAGCACCGTTTTCTTGGGCGGCCAATTGGCTTTTTGCTTCAGCAACTCCGGCTTCGGCTTTAGCGATTTCTTCTGGACGGTTGCCGTTTTCTAGTTGCGTTAATTTGCTTTTTGCTTCGGCAACTTCTGCTTCGCCTTTGGCAATTGCTTCCGATCGCGTGCCGTTTTGCAACTGTTTTAATGCTTGCTGCTCGACATCGACAGCAGCTTGCAGTTGCTTGATTTGCGACTTGCGACTTTCTTGCAGTTGTTGGAGGCGTTTTTGGGATTCTGTTAATTTAGCTTGGGCAGTGCGATCTTCTTTGATTAATTCATCGAGTTTATCTTTAGCAAGAGCGCCTTCTTGCACTAACGGGCGGTTGCGTTCCACCCGCTTAGCTGTTAGTTCGGCTTGGGCTTTACTCGATTCAATTTGCGTTTGTGCTTGGGCGATTTCTTGTTTTAAACTGCCGGTTTGAGCATCTGCTAAGCGAGCTTGAGCTTGGGCTAAACGAGCTCGCCCTTGGCCTACTTCTTCGATGCGGCTACCTGCTCGCAGTTGCTGCAAATTAGCTTGAGCTTGGGCTAAACGAGCTCGCCCTTGGTTTACTTCTTCGACGCGGCTGCCGGCTTGGAGTTGAGCCAGAGTCGCCTCGGCTTGATCTAAGCGCGCTCGGGCGCTGGCGATGTCTTCCGATCGATTCCCGGCTTCAATTTTGGCAAGTTTGGCTTGCACGCTGGCTTCGCGGGCTTTAGCTTGAGCCAGTTGAGCTTCTACATCGCGGCTTTCCATGCGGGCCACGATTTGTCCTGCTTCGACTTTATCGCCCTGTTCGACAAATAATTCTGCGATGCGCCCGGAGCCTTTGGGGCTGAGATTCACGCGCTGTACGGGCTGCACCGTGCCGCTGGACGTGATCCGCACCGTGAGGTTTTGCGCTTCCACCGGCACTGTCATTGTGGCGATCGCATCTACTTTCGGCTGCGATCGAATTTTTGCTATGTATAAGGTAGTCGGTACAGCTAGCAACCCGGCTGCAACCAAGCCTATCGCCCACCGATTCGGCTTGCGCGCGGGTTTCTTCGGAGACTGCTTTTGGGCGGTTTTATTATCTGCAATTGTGGTCTCTGCGGCCTTGGTGTCTGCAATCTGAGAATCTTCCACCTTGACCTGAGCAGCTTCCTCTTTAGGACTAACTATCATACCGACTTACCAGCTAATTTAATCTCAGGATTACCTTAAAGGTAAAATTTTTGCGGATGCTTGGCATCGTCTTTGAGACTCATCCGATCGGGTGATTTAAAAAAAGTTCCCCAACCAGCACCTATCAACAATTATAGCTAATTATTGCAGCTTATTAAATAATGTTAAGCTTTTTCAGTCTCAAGATGTGGGCCCAAACTTCCCTCGCGCCAAACTCACTCTATGGGAAGGCTTTCTTCGGGGTGCGATCGACCGCGCGCTATCGCAGGGCGATCGGGCAGTGCTAAGCTCGTGACGGCACAATATGAAGACGCTTCTCATAAACCCGGTTTCTCGATCGCCAAGCTTAAATCCTCAATACATCTGCCCCGTGCCCGCAACAGGTTAAAATATTTTGCAAATCCCTTAAAAATGGAAAAAACCAAAAATGAATCGTCCTCAAAGCGTTACAATTCTGGCAATTTTGCAGCTAATTAGCGGGATATTCAGTATCCTTGACGGCTTGTTCATCTTACTATTTGCTGGCATTTTTGGCGGTCTCGGTGCGGCTGTCGGCGGCGCAAAAGTTGGCACAGTAATCGGCGGCTTCATTGCAATCTTTGCTGCGATCGCTTTAATTATCGGCATTATTTCCTTAGTCTTAACTTGGGGTTTGTTTCAACTCAAAACTTGGGCTTGGACGGGAACATTAATTATTCATGTTATCGCCATTTTGTCGCAAATTGCCAAACTGTTTGGCAGCGCAGGTGCAGCAGTCAATTTTTTAACTTTGGGTTTTGCAGCAGCTAGCATTTACTACTTGCTGCGGCCGGATGTTAAACAAGCGTTTTCTATTGGATCTATTAATCGTCTCTGATTTGTGAGTAAGATTTTTTTTATGAACCGCAAAGGCGCAGAGGACGCAGAGAAAAAAAGGAAAATATAGAGGTTTAACAATAGTTTCAGGATTGTTATTTGCTATAATTAACGGTAGCGAATTCTTGGGTCGAAAAAAGCATAGGAAATATCAACCGCCAGATTGATCGATACAAAAGTCACAGATACAAAAATTACTCCTCCTTGGACGATCGGGTAATCCCGCGTCAGAATTCCGCTGTAAATCCAAGAACCAATTCCCGGCCACGAGAAAATCGTTTCAGTCAGAATTGCGCCGCCCAAAAGCGTTCCAAACTGCAAACCAATAGTTGTGACGATCGGCAAAAACGCATTTTTCAAAGCGTGTTTCAAAATTACCCAATATTCCGGCAATCCCTTCGCCCGCGCAGTGCGGATGTAATCTTGCTGCATCACTTCCAGCATAGCAGCACGGGTGATGCGAGCGATAATTGCTAGGGGGATAGTTCCTAAAGTCAAGGCTGGAAGGATGAGATGGGCGATCGCATCCCGGAAAGCCGCCAAATTCCACCTCAGCAAAGAATCCAAAACATAAACACCAGTAATCGACTTAAAACCCAACCCCAAATCTACACTAATTCGCCCGCTAGGAGGCAGCCATTTCAGATAAACTGCAAACAAATAAATTAACATCAATCCCAACCAATAGACTGGCAAAGATACGCCTATTAAGGAACCGCTCACCGCAAGATTGTCCAGCCAGCTATTTTTGCGAACAGCAGCCAAAATCCCCGCCGGAATTCCAATAATAACTGCCACCAACATCGCCGCCACCGAAAGTTCTAAAGTAGCAGGCCAGCGACTTCTAATTTCATCAATTATCGGAATACCGCTAATAATGCTATTTCCCAAATCAAAGCGGAGCAAACTCCATAAAAAAGCCAAATATTGCAAAGGTAAAGGCTGATTCAAACCTAATCTCGCTCTCAACATTTCCACCTGTTCGGGAGTTCCCCGTTCTCCCAAAAGCACAGTCGCCGGGTCTCCCGGTATCAAATGCAAAAACATAAATACTAGGAGAGTGATTCCGAAAAGGACTGGCAGCAGTCCCAGTAAGCGTTTAGCAATATAATTAAGCATTTTTTGCTACAATCAGCTATAAATTAGCTGGTTCCGGGGATAGTTCTGATTCCTCAATATTCGTTGATTCCGAGTCAACGCGCAACTCACTTTCTTCGACAGTAATTCCTAGTTTAAATCCTAACGCTTCGAGCAATTCTACAAAACAGTAAATTTCCGCACCTGCACTTGCTGTCAACATCTTGTCAAGCTTTTCCCATTGAATTTGAGCTGATTCTGATAAATTGTGGAACTTGAGCCGAGAATCTACAATATCTTTGAGTACCATCTGAAGCAATTTAGGTTCATCGCTTGCTTCTGTCAGTGTCACCTCGATATAACCTGCTGCTTCTTGGGCATTTCTCAGGGATTCAATCAGAAATTCTTGGTAACTCCTACTCGTTGGTGCTTTCACGTTTTTCATAATTTTTCCAATATTGAATAGCTTTGCTAATATCTCGTTCTTGAGTGCTTTTATCTCCGCCTATTAGTAGAATTATAATTGTCAGCCCGACTTGTCCAAAGTAAAGCCGATACCCAGGGCCAAAGTCAATTTTGAGTTCAAAAACTCCTTCTCCGACAGACTTACAATCTCCTAGATTACCAGTCATGACTCGCTTAAGCCTTAACCGAATCTTGTTTTTGCCTGTGGTATCCCGGAGCGAATTATACCAGTCTTCAAAAGGAGCTGTTCCATCTGCTCTCAGGTAGTTGCGAATTTCACGCTTGTTGTACTTCCATAATTTTATCACACTCGATCGGCAATTTCTATAGTAGGGCTATGGGCAGTACATTCAGCATGAAAATTACTTTTTCAAGACTTGCTCACATCCTCAAAAGACTCCGATCCCAAAGGACTCGGAACCCAACCTCGAACATTCTTGCGTTTCCCTAAAAGCGGCTGGGAATGTACGATCGGCAAACGTACAGCTTCCCCATGCAAAATCTCGCTAACTTCCGCATAAATTTTCGCCCTAACTGCTTTATCCCCACTCGCCCTTCCCCGATCCAAAAGTTCCAGAACTTGCGGATTTTTCCAATTCCCCAAATCCGCCGTGGAACCAGGCCCGAAGTGAGGATAATAAAAATTGTCTGGATCGCCATAATCTCCAGTCCAACCCATCATAAAAGCTTGAAAACCTGGAGGTTTTAGCCGATCGGCCAAATAAGCAGACCAATCCTTTGTCAGCAACTTTACCCGAATCCCGATCGCGCTCAAATCCGCCGCCAAAGCCTCAGCAATCGGCTTCGGCGTGGGAAAATAGGGACGGCTGACCGGCATATACCACAAATCCAAATCAAAACCGTTCGGATAACCGGCCTTCGCCAGCATTGCTTTAGCTTGCTGCGGGTTAAATTCGTAATCTTTAACTTTGTCAGACTGCGCCCAATTCAGCGAAGGCGGAACAAATTGCGAGTCATATTTACCGAGTTCTCCCCAGAAAGCTTTGACTATGGCTTCCTTGTTGATTGTGTGGGCGATCGCCCGCCGGACTTCCGGTTTTGATAAAGGTGCGTAACTCGGATTTAACGCTAAATAACCCACATTAAAAGAAGGACGCAAAACAGTTTCTAAATTAGCATCCGCCTGTACCTCTTTCAATTGATCCGGCGTTAAATCCACAGTAAAATCAAGTTGACCGGCCCGCAATTGAGCCAGTCTCGCGGCCGGATCGTCAACAAACCGAATTACCAACTGATTGACTTTCGGCGTTCCAGTTTTCCAATAATTCGGATTTTTCTCTAAGACAATGCGATCGCCCGAAATCCATTCTTTAAACACAAAAGGCCCCGTACCCACCGCCAGCGACCCCGGAGTGCCGTATTTAGCCCCCGCTTTTTTCACCGCCGCCGGACTCGCGATCCCGAAATAACCCGACCCAATCGCCGCAGGAAAGGCAGCAAAAGGTCGATTTAAAACAAACTTAATCGTAGACTTATCGACAACGGTAACATCTTTTACCAAGGAATCTTTATCACCCTTAAATCCTGCAAAAAAGTCTTTCCAAATTTGATAAGTTTTCCCCGAATCTCGAAAACCGTCAGGATTTTTGGCATCCCACCAGCGATCGACATTAAACTTAACAGCTTCCGCATCAAAATCCGTGCCGTCGTGAAACTTTACTCCCGATCGCAACTTAAAAGTCCAAGTTTTACCATCCGTAGAACTCGACCATTCCGTAGCGAGACTCGGTTCGAGTTCCACAGTTCCCGGTTTAAAATCAGTCAAGCGATTGTAAATTTGGTCGATCGCAATCACCGAATTCCCGTCAGTAATATTTCCCGGTTCCAGATTGACAGGCGGCCCGCCCGCACCGTAGACTAAAGCGCCCGGTGGAACTGCGGCGGGAGTTGGCCCAGTTGGAGAATTATTGCTAACAGTGCTTGAAGTAGTGCTGCAATTTGATAGAATTACAGCCATCCCAAAAAATAAACCTAATAAAACTAAACGCCAGGATTTTAACAATCTCATCTCAATAACTTCCGTTTAATAGCAAATTATACTCATATAAATAAAATTCTAAACTGCTCTTTCTCTCCCCTCTGCGATCTCTGCGTTCTCTGCGGTTCATTTCTCTTTACCAAGAGTACGATCGGCGGTTTGTTGAAAAAAAATCTATAGCGGTTCTCAAGCATTGTGAAGTACGCACCAGCCTCCCGCACCCGCGAGGCTCATTCCCGCGATCCGGTGTACCTCACAGCCAGGAAAAACGCTATAGTTTACTTCAAAAAATAGGATTGCTATGGGCTATCGCACCACAAGCCTACAACTCATAACTCTCTTTACCCAGAGTCCCCGATTCTCCGATACCGAGAAACTCTTCATCCTCTACTTCCTCAACAGCCAAATCAAAACTTTCAACTACAAACGGCAAACCCGCTGCCATCAAACCGCGCTGAATGCGATCGGGCGTTTCCTCAAATAACACAAATAGCGGATGAACCGCCTCAGCTTCATCACTAAAAATGTGTCTGTAACGGTGCGGCATCACCCATTCGTAACCATTATCCAGCCAAACCTGAGACTGCCGCCAGCGGCCGAGCAACTCAGAAAACTCTTCGCCCGGACGATGAATGAAAATCAAAATTTCTACTCCAATTTTCACTTTCCACTCGGGATCGCACATCAAAATCACCAAGTCGCAGGGCAAACAAACCGCCTGTCCGGCCGATATGCTAGTCCCCCCGCTTCCCGCATAGGAAACCCCGTCCCGCAAGCGCGCGATCGGCAAAGGAATGCTTATTAAACTTTCGTTAGCCCGACGGATACTCGGAATCATTTCCATGTAAACCCGATATTTTTTCAGCAGGGCGATCGCGGCAGAAGATTCGCTGTACTCTGCTAGTAAGGCCTCGTAATGTGATTGTTTAACAGACATTTTAAATTAAGTAATAGGTAATTAGTCAACAGTCAACAGTCAACAGTTAACAGTCAACTGACAACCGCCAACTGCCAACTGACTGCTGACTATTTTTTACAGCTTCTGAAACACTGCGAACATCGGCAAATACATCGACAGCAAAATCGAACCTACGATACCACCGACGACAACAATCATCAGAGGTTCTAGCATACTGGTAAGTCCTTTTACTGCTTCTTCAACTTCCGTTTCGTAGAAAGCGCCAACTTTCATCAGCATCTTGTCAAGTTCCCCAGTTTCCTCACCAATTGCCATCATTTGAATAGCCAAAGACGGGAAAACTTGCTGTTCTTGCAAAGCAATACTGATCATGCCGCCGCTTTGAATTTCCTGTCTGGCATATTCGATCGCATTCGATATCGCCTGGTTCCCCGCCACATCTCGCACAATTTCCAGCGAATTGAGAATCGGCACGCCCGATCGCGTCAGCGACCCAAATATCACGCAAAACCGAGCCACAGCAGATTTTTCGATCAAATCTCCAAAAATCGGTAACTTCATCGCAATCCGATCGATTTGCAGGTGGCCCATTGGAGTTTTATAGTACATATCGAAGGCAAATTTTAGCGCTATAATCACCCCAATAACTGTTATCTGTTGGATCGGAGGCCAAGCCGTACAAAATGCACTAATTGCCAACATAAACAGCGTAAAAGCCGGCAAATCTGCACCAATATCCTTAAAGATTTTAGCGAAAGTTGGTAGCAAGAATATAGTCATTGCGAAAAAAATCACGATCGCGATAGAGAACACAGTCTTTGGATAAGACATCGCCGAATTAATTTCCGCCTCCGTTTTGTGATTTTTTTCCATCATCAGCGCCAGACGGTCTAGGGTTTCATCCAGCACACCGCCGACCTCTCCCGCCGCCACCATACTGATAAACAGTTGGTCAAAAACATCAGGAAACTTAGCCATCGCCTCTGCCAAGTTTATCCCCTCCTGCACGTCAGCATTCATGCTCCTGAGCGCTCGCTTTAACTTGGCATTAGAACACTGTTCGTGCAGCACGGAAAGGCATCTCACAATCGCCACCCCCGCATTAAACATAGCCGCAAACTGACGAGCAAAAATAGCCATATCCTTAACAGTAAGACTGGTAAAGTTATACTCGATTTGCTCCTGAATCGCATTGAAATCAAAACTACCTTTCGGTTTTTCGCGGACAACGTTGGTAGCCACAGCTCACCTCTGAAAATTTATTAAAAATTAGTTGTCAGTTGTCAGTTGTCAGTTGTTATTTGTTAGTTGTTAGTTGTTAGTTGTTAGTTGTTAGTTGTTACCCATAATTAATAACAACCGCCAACAGCAAACTGACTAATGACTAATGACTAATGACTAATGACTAATAACTAATGACAACTGACTGCTGACGGAATTAATGAGCTCCTACCTTGGCGCCACCAACAGGTGCTGGGCCAATCAAGCGTTGGAGTTCGTCAGCCTTAGAAGCCTTCGCCATTGCCGATTCCCAAGTGATTTTCCCGGTTTTGTAAAGTTCAGCCAAGGCCATTTCCATCGTCCTCATACCCAACTTCGCTCCCATTTGGATTTGGGAGTAAATCATTGGAGTTTTACCCTCCCGGATCAAGTTAGACATAGCTGGAGTATTCACCATGATTTCCATAGCGCAACAACGGCCGCCCCCAATTTTCACTACCAAATTTTGGCTAGCAATTCCGACTAAAGAGTTAGACACCTGGGCGCGAACCTGGGGCTGTTGAATCGGTGGAAACACGTCCAAAATCCGATCGACCGTTGCACCGGCAGAGTTAGTGTGCAGCGTTCCCATCACCATGTGACCAGTTTCTGCCGCCGAAATAGCCAGACCGATCGTTTCCAAATCCCGCATTTCTCCCACCAGAATCACGTCAGGATCTTCCCGCAGGGCTGCTTTGAGCGCATTAGAAAAACTCTTAGTATCTTCGCCCTTTTGACGCTGGTGAAACAAACTTTTGACATTCGGAAACACGTATTCGATCGGATCTTCAACTGTGAGAATGTGCTCTGCCCGCGTCCGGTTGATCAGATCCAACAAAGCAGCCATCGTAGTAGTTTTCCCGGAACCGGTTTGTCCCGTCACCAACAACATACCCCTCGGTCTTTCCGTCATGTCCCGCAAAACCTGCGGCACACCTAAAGCATCTGCGTTAGGAATCTTGGAAGCCAGAGCCCGCATACAAGCAGCCCAAGCACCCCGCTCCCGGTAGACATTCACCCGGAACCGAGCCAATCCTCTCACACCGTAAGCACAGTCGAGCTCCCACTCCATTTCCAACTGCTTGCGCTGCATATTGTTGAGCATTTGGAAAATCAGGATTTGCACTTCCTCAGCAGACAGAATGTCGCCGTATTGCGTTTGAGGAGTTAGTTTACCGCTGACTCGGAAGAATATCGGCGCACCCGCTTGGATGTGTATGTCCGAACCCCCTTGCTCTACCAGGGACTCCAGTACGTCTTCAATCATCAGACCCATAGATACCTCTCCTAGATCGAGTTGATAGTTATTGACTAATTTAACTCAGTTAACAGTTGACAGTGAGCAGTCGGCAGTTGATAGGAAGGAAGTTGACAGTTGACAGTGGGCAGTGGGCAGTTGATAGGAAGGCCGTTGACAGTTGAAAGTTGGCCGTTACTACCAATAACTAATGACTACTAACTAATGACTACTGACTACTGACTAATGACTACTGACTACTGACTATTGACTACTGACTCTTGAATCAATCCAAAAAGCGCGGTGTCAAGCAGTACGGACAATCCAGCATCTCGGGCTTCAATTCGGCCCGACAAGTTTTGCAGGTAAGTCCCTGCTTGCGCTTAGCTTTCATTTCCGCCTCCAAACCCGAGTCAGTAAATGTCACCCGCTCGACTTCTTCAAAGGTAGTCGCGCCTTCTCGCACCAACTGCAAGCTGTAAGCCAACAAAGTTTTCATCCCTTCTTCTACTGCTGCTTCCTTAATTTGCTCTGTGGGAGCTCCTTGAGTGATCAGAGTTTGAAGCCGCTCAGTATTTTTCAGGTACTCGTAAACCCCTACCCGTCCTTTGTAACCTAGGCCGCCGCACTTGCGACAAAGTTGCTCGCGTTCTGCGAGTTCCTTCCTTTCTTCGACGGGTACAGTGTTGGCTTTGTGAACAGTCAGATCAATTTCTTGAGAAGCCGACAGACCGTACTTACCGAGTTCTGCGGCAGTAGGCTGGTAAGGAATGCAGCATTTGTCGCAAACGCGCCGCATCAGACGCTGAGCCAACACGCCCAACAGAGCGGCCGAAACCATGAACGGTTCTACGCCCATTTCTGCCAAACGCGCGACTGCCCCGGCTGCGTCGTTGGTGTGCAGCGTCGTCAGCACCAAGTGTCCCGTCAAAGCAGCTTCCAGAGCAGTTTTTGCCGTTTCCTTGTCCCGCGTTTCCCCCACTAGCATCACGTCAGGGTCTTGCCGCAAAAACGCCCGCAGAATGTTGGAAAAAGTCAAGTCTTTTTCCCGAATTACTTGACATTGGGTAATTCCGGGCAAAGCATATTCGATCGGGTCTTCCGCCGTACTGATATTAACCCCCGGATCGTTCCGTTCCGCCAGAATCGAGTACAGAGTAGTTGACTTGCCCGAACCTGTCGGCCCCGTCACCAAAATTAGCCCGAACGGACGGCTAGCAGACTCTCGGACTAAAGCCAAAGTTTCCTCGTCGGAGATTAACAAACCCAAACCCAACTGAGTGCTGGAACTGTCCAAAATCCGCAGTACAATTTTTTCGCCGTACCGCGAAGGCAAGCTGTTCACCCGGAAATCCACCGTGCGTCCCTCGAACACCCGGCGGATGCGACCGTCTTGAGCTTGTCGGCGTTCGGCAATGTCTAGGTTGGCAATAATCTTGAAACGAGCCGTAATCGCTTGCACTACCTGCTTGGGAAACCGGAAATACTCTTGCAGCACCCCGTCTTTCCGCATCCGAATCCGCATGAACTCTTCTTGAGGTTCTACGTGGATGTCAGACACCTTTTCCGACAAAGCTTTAGCCAAAATGATATTCACGGCCTTAATTACCGGAGCCGCTTCAGCATCGTCTAAGGTGTTAGCTAGGTCTTCTTGATCCGCACTCTCCTCTTCGAGCGAGAGTTCGCCAAAATCTCCCTCCCCTAATTCGAGCTTTCTCTGCTTTTCGGCTTCTGCTATTTTGGCTGCTACTTTAACTTGGTCGTCTTGATAGGCGGAAGTTATATCCTGATAGTCGTCTGGGGTAATCACCAAGCGCTGAAAACTCAAGCCGTGAGGCTTCAAAATCCGCCGCAAATCTTCTTGAGCGTTGAGGTTGTCGGGATCGACCATTGCCACTACAACCGCCGGAGGCTCAGTTTCCGTTTTGGCTACGGGTAAAAATCGGCCTTGGTGACAAATGTCGATCGAAATCTTCAAGCCCTCAAGCATAACTCCGAGTTGCTCGTTAGACAGGGCGCTCATCTCCGGGTCAAATGCCTCAACACCGTAGACTATCTTCCTTTCAAACATCTGCTGCTTTTTATAAAGCCGCAGCAATTCTGGTGGCAACGGCTGCCCGGTAAGCGCTTCTAATACCTCCGTCAACCGCTTACCCGAGTTCCGGCTTTCAATTTGAGCTTGCTTCAGTTGGTCGCTGTTGACGTAACCCGACTGAATCATCTTGTTGAGAGCCGGAGTAAAAGTGCTCAGAGCAACTATCGATGTGGAGCGAAGCCCCTGGGATGCGTTAGTCATAGAAAAACACTCAATAGGTGGGAAACTCAGTCACAAAGAGTGCTGAGAGGAAAACCAACGCGGGCTTTTAACCCCCGTATGCTTTGCTTGTGGATGAGCTATTGTGATTTGATGGCTCAATCCGTATATGTCAAGTGTAAGCTCGTAGTCCGCTCTAACTTTGGTCTACAAATTGACGAGAGTTTGGAGGGGGTTGCCGATGCTTGCCATCAGATATTGTTCGTGGAGTGCCGACTTTGTTTAGTTACCGGATGAACCCGCGAGATACTCTGGTTATAGCCTCGTGGCACATCACTTGGGGATTTGCCCTGGGGTGTGTCGCTTTTGTGCGATCGTTTTATATTCGCAAATTGTTTGGTCAAATGACCGGGCCCTCTCAGGCGCGGTGCGTCTGTACTAGGTTCAAGCTCGGCTATGTGCTTGTTAATGATGATAGCTTTGACTAAGGGGTCGATCGATCTTTTGAGATATATTTTGATTAATTATCTGCGATCGCCCGATCGCACTTCGATCGCGCCTACTTTGAGCAGCTCTAGTTTTGGGTCGCCAAATATTACTTTAATTATATAGCAGTTCTCACTTTCGATGAGGTTTCGATCCCTCAATCTCAAATCTCAAATCTCAAACTTGTACGCTCGCGATTTGTGAGCCAGCGTATTGTGAGCCAGCGAAGCCGAAGCAAGTCGAAGTATCTCAAATCTAAAACTGGTACGCTCGTGATTTGTGAGCCAGCCTAGTCGAAGCAAGCCGAAGTATCCAAAATCTCAACCTGTACGTCACTTTTTAGAGAAACGCTATACCTTGATATCCCACCTTTGTCACTCAAACTTGATGATTCACAAATCCTGGAAATCAACTAATTAGATATTCCTCGTATTTACAGATTGCCAACCCCGATATCAAGATATTATTTTATAATTTTTATTCCCAAATATTTCAAATTTTGATATCTTAAATCCTGACAGCAAAAAATGAATCAAACCAGCAGTACCAGCATTTTTATGAGAGAGAACGGCTTCGCAAAATTGCTCAATTGTAAAACATAAATTTTGAGCAAAAAATGATTTATTAGATTGAAATTATCCTAAAGTCTTGAATTGTTATCATTTTATCAAAACTAACAATGTATTCGATTCGTTAAAGAGGATCGACCACTATTCTGATATCAAAATAGTGGTTGATTAAATTGTCAAAACTATTTCGGCAACCTCGAATTGTAAGTATTTATAGCGTAGTAGTAATATTTTACAACTATTATTTTATTTTATAATTAGACTCGAATTATAATCCGCCAACCCGATATTATAGTTCGATCGCGGGAATAGCACTTTTTTAACAAGGCTCTTTACCAATGGAGAAATGCTTCCTATTTATTGACCAATAATTTGCTTCAAATTTTTTTGCCTCAAACAATTAGATTAATTTAGTTTATTTAACTGTAGTTTTAAGCAAATCTTAAATCTATAGCTTTCCCTAAAGAAGCGATGAAACGGAATAGTGAAAGCTAATATTAAGGGAATTTTTTAATCTTATTTTAACATACAATTTCGCACTGTACCAACTTTCATCGCAGCAGAGAGACACATTGCAAAATTAATAGTCTGAAAGGCACTGAGACAGGCTGAACTAGGCCTGCTACGATGGAAATCGCCAGGGATAGTATAAATTTAGACTGGACCCTGATACTCTAAAAAAAGATTTAAATGCGATCCCATTAATCGCAAACAAGGCTCCAACAAAAGGTTTGTTGCTGGCTCCTGCGATCGGTAGAGATATAAACAACACTTTCAAGTTTCTATTGAAAGCTTGGACGGATGTTTCGACAAAGGCGCGAAATATCCTATAAATTACAGGGTGCCATACAGAGTAAATTCTAGTTCTCTCGATTTACCGGGTTAAGTGTATCTGCTAGAATTGATAGGGTTCTGTCGCGCAGCTATTATGATTGAAGAGGAAAAACAGCAAGATCTAGATCCTGGCTCAACTGGGGAAACCCCAGAGGGTTCGCCAATGGCAAGCGAAACTCAGCCATCACCAGCAAACTCGAAGGAATCTGCCGATTGGGAACTCGAACTTGCTCGAGCTTATCAAAGTGCTCAGGCTGACTCCAAGCCAAACGCCTCCGGGGATGCTCTCACGGGCGGTTCCACCAACAGTCCGACTGTAAATGATGGGGCTGAGTCTTGGAAGAGGGAACTGGCCGAGGCGAAAGATGAAAAAGAGGCTTTGAAAACTCAACTGCAAGCCGCATCCGCTCAAGTAGAAGAGCTAAAAAATCAAAGTCTCCGCCTAGCAGCAGATTTTGAAAACTTCCGCAGGCGCACCCAAAAGGAAAAAGAAGAGTTGGATTTACAGGCAAGATGTGGCACGATTAAAACCCTGTTACCGGTAATCGACAATTTCGAGCGCGCTCGATCGCACATCAAGCCCCAAACTGACGGTGAAATGAACATTCACAAAAGCTACCAAAGCGTTTACAAGCATATGGTAGATAGTCTCAAGCAAATCGGGGTTTCTCCGATGCGCCCCGAAGGCGAACAGTTTGACCCCAACTTCCACGAAGCTCTACTGAGCGAACCAAGTGACGAACACGAGGAAGGAACAATCATCCAAGAACTAGAACGCGGCTACATTTTGGGCGATCGCGTCTTGCGACACGCCAAAGTGAAGGTTGCAGCGCCTGGGATATCTGTGGTAGCCTCAGATGAAAATCCCGATAGTTCGGAAAGTTAATCGGGATACAACCTACTGCATTCCTCGAAGTCACTAACCCCCGAAGAGAATTCGGGGGCGTGAAGGCGGCAGTCTCACTAACTTCTTAACTCTGGACTAAAAGCGGATTGGCGCTTTTTCAACAAATTCAGAAAAATGTTTGAACCCGTCCAAAAACGGGTACCTTCCCCCCGACTCATACCATTTTCGATTGGTGATTTGTGATAGGGAATGACTGACCTCATAAAAATTTGGAACCAAGGCCGATATTTGAATTTTTTCTGGGAACAGGTATGTGTAGCATCGATTCCCAAATTTTAGACTTTTGTGCGAGATTTCACATGAATCTGTGGAGTCAATTCTTCAATCTAAAATATAAAATCGATCGGTCTTTATATCTGGCCCTAGGACATCAAGTTTATCAGGAAATTGGGTTTAAAACCCCGTCCTTCTAGGGCGGCTTTAATTTCTTAAATCCATTCCTAAAAATCAGGAATTGCTGGTATTGGTAGTATACTAAAATCGTCAAGGTTAAACTCCTTTACCATCGTGCAACAGTTAAGACACACTTTTAGGTATAAACCGGGGGACGCAGAGCGGCGAAAACTCGCTATACAGCTAAAGGATCAACGCATCCTTAAACCAGTAAAAACAAACAATTTCTTGATTTGTTAAGTAGGGTAGGGCATACCCAAACTCGCTTGCTTGTATCCTAGTACGCTTTTGGAGATAGACCCTAGGCGGGTTACTGTGAATTAGACTCATCAATTTGTACTATTGTACGGTTGAAAGGTTTAAGGACTGCCGCAAGGACATGGTGCTTAAAGGTCAGTCGATGAATTAAGAATCCCCACGCCTTTAGGCTGGGGAGTGTCAATTTCTACAAATCCGGTCGGGTGGTGCTTGTTAAAACAAGCTGAGTCGTTTTTCATCCCCCAACTTGTAGTTGGAGGCTTGCAAACATCCTACAAAGTTTTATGAGGCGCTATGGTAAAAATTATTGGAATTGACTTAGGCACGACTAACAGTTGCGTAGCTGTGTTAGAGGGCGGTAAACCCGTCGTGATCGCCAATTCCGAGGGCGGCCGCACAACTCCGAGCATCGTAGGATTTGGCAAAGGGGGCGATCGCCTGGTCGGTCAACTAGCCAAACGGCAAGCTGTAACAAATGCTGTAAATACTGTGTACAGCATCAAACGATTTATCGGACGCAGGTGGGACGACACGGAAGAAGAAAGATCCCGTACTCCCTATACCTGCATCAAAGGCAAAGACGACACCGTTAACGTCCAAATTCGGAACAAGGTTCACACCCCCCAAGAAATCTCGGCAATGGTACTTCAAAAGCTGAAGCAAGATGCTGAAGCTTATTTGGGACAACCTGTTACCAAAGCCGTGATTACAGTGCCAGCTTACTTCACAGACGCTCAGCGGCAAGCTACTAAAGACGCCGGTACGATCGCGGGTTTAGAAGTGCTGCGGATCGTCAACGAACCGACGGCGGCCGCCCTTTCCTACGGACTCGACAAGCAAAATATCGAACAAAAAATCTTGGTATTTGACCTCGGCGGCGGTACTTTCGACGTTTCGATCCTGCAACTGGGAGACGGAATTTTTGAAGTCAACGCCACCGCAGGTAACAACCATCTCGGCGGAGATGACTTTGATGACTGCATAGTTCAGTGGCTGGTAGAAGCTTTCCGCACTCAAGAAGGCAGCGACCTCTCAAAAGACAAAATGGCCTTGCAGCGTCTCAGAGAAGCTGCGGAAAAAGCGAAAATCGAACTCTCTCTCTCGCAATCCACCTCCATTAATTTACCCTTCATCTCCTCTGATGAAAAAGGGCCGAAACATTTAGAAATGGATCTTTCTAAATCTCAGTTTGAAAAACTGGTGGGTCATTTGGTACAAGCGACGATCGATCCGGTGACTCAAGCCCTCAAAGACGCAAGTCTGACCCCCAAAGATATAGACAGGATTATTTTAGTCGGAGGCTCAACCCGAATTCCGGCAGTTCAAGAGGCAATTAGCAAGTATTTTGGTGGCGCTTCTCCCGATCGATCCGTGAATCCCGACGAAGCTGTAGCTGTAGGCGCGGCAATTCAAGCCGGAGTGTTGGGCGGCGAAGTCAAAGATTTGCTGCTGCTAGACGTGACACCCCTCTCCCTGGGACTCGAAACCCTCGGCGGGGTGTTCACCAAAGTAATCGATCGCAATACAACTATTCCCACCAGTCGATCGCAAATGTACAGCACAGCGGCGGACGGGCAAACTTCGGTAGAAATTCACGTACTCCAAGGCGAACGCGCATTGGTTAAAGACAATAAAAGTCTCGGCAAATTCCTGCTCAAAGGCATTCCCGCAGCCCCCCGCGGCGTACCTCAAATCGAAGTTACCTTTGAAATCGATGCCAACGGCATTCTCAAAGTGGCCGCAGAAGACAAGGGAACCGGAAAAGAACAAAGCATCCAAATCTCCAATACAGGAGGATTGAGCGAAACCGAAGTCGAGCGGATGCGCCAAGAAGCCGAACTCTACGCTGAGGAGGACATCAAGCGCGTTCAACTCGCCGAACTCAAAAATCAAGCCGACACGCTGGTCTATAATTGTGGTGTCACTTTAAAAACCAACGCGCAATTGCTCGGCGACGACCTCAAAGTCGCAGCCGAAACAGCAGCAACAACTTTGAAGGCCGGGATGGCTAACCCCGACATCACAACCGAGCAACTAGCCGAGCAAATCGAAGCTTTCAAGCAACTGCTATACTCGCTCGGTACCGCAGTCTACGAGCAAGCTCGCAGCGCAGCCCCGTCAGTAGTAGAGGTTGAAAGCGAGACGATTTCACAACCAACAGAGGTTGCAGCTACCGACGACAGCATTTCGCTGACCCCGGATCTGCTGGTGGCGCTCCAAGCTCCGCCGGAAGCTCCACCGCCACCGGAACCCAAACCGGAACGACAACCGGAACGACAGCCGGAACCAAAGTCAAAGCGACAACCGGAACGACAGCCGGAACCAAAGTCAAAGCGACAACCGGAACGACAGCCGGAACCAAAGTCAGAACCAACAACACAGGTTCCAGAACCTGAAGTTGATGAGATGAATCCTTTCCTTTAGAGATGAAAAGCTAAAAATTAAAAGTTAAAAATTCTCATTGTTAATTCTTGATTTTTAACTTTTAATTGGTAATTTCAGGAAAGGTTGCCCGTTTTTTTTTCGTACACTTTTTGTTATTTACCTCCAGGCAAGCAGCTTTATGGCCGGTGATTACTATGAAATATTAGGCGTTTCTCGCAGCGCAGACAAAGAAGAAATTAAGCGTGCTTACCGCCGCCTAGCTCGCAAGTTCCATCCAGATGTCAACAAAGAATCTGGTGCCGAAGAGCGGTTCAAAGAAATTAACCGCGCTTACGAGGTACTCTCGGAACCGGAAACCCGCGCCCGTTTCGACCGTTTCGGCGAAGCAGGCGTGACCGGTGCAGGCGCACCTGGATTCCAAGACTTCGGCGACAGCTTTGCTGACATCTTTGAAAGCTTCTTCCAAGGGTTTTCCACGGGTGCGGGCGGTCAACAACAAGGTCGCAGGCGCAGCGGCCCGGTGCGCGGCGACGATTTGCGACTGGATTTGCGGCTGGATTTCCGCGAAGCAGTGTTTGGTGGGGACAAAGAACTCCGCATCAAACACCTAGAAACCTGCGAAACTTGCACCGGGACTGGTGCAAAACCGGGAACCAGACCTCAAACCTGTTCGACTTGTACCGGTAGCGGGCAAGTCCGCCGCGCTACTCGCACTCCTTTCGGCAGCTTTACTCAAGTTTCAGTTTGCCCCAGTTGCAACGGCACCGGGCAAGTGATTGAAGACAAGTGCGAAACTTGTGGCGGTCGGGGCCAGAAAGAAGTGATGAAAAAGCTGAAAATCACTATTCCGCCTGGGGTTGACAACGGTACTCGCTTGCGCGTTTCCAATGAAGGGGATGCGGGAAAACTGGGCGGGCCGCCGGGGGATCTTTACGTGTTCTTGGCTGTGAATGAAGACCCGCTATTTAAGCGGGAAGGCATTAATGTTAATTCGGAAGTGAAGATTAGTTACTTGCAAGCAATTTTGGGCTGCCGCTTGGAAGTGGAAACTGTAGATGGGCCGACGGAATTGTTGATTCCTACGGGAACTCAGCCTGGTACTGTTTTGACTCTGGAGAAAAAAGGAGTGCCTAAGTTGGGAAATCCTGTCAGTCGCGGCGACCATTTGATTGCGGTGTCTATTGATATTCCGACTAAGGTGACGGCTGAGGAGCGCGAGTTGTTGATGCAGCTTGCTAAGCTGAAGGGCGATCGTACTGGTAAAGGTGGCTTGGAAGGATTTCTAGGCAATTTGTTTCAGAAATAAGCAAATATTTGACACCCAATGGGTGTCAAATTTTCTTGTTTGATGATTTCCTTGGCTTTGTTTGAGCAGTCTCAAAAAAAATGAGACCAATTGGTCTCAAAACTTCTAGGAAAAATAATTGGTTGGCAATTTTTGAGACCAATTGGTCTCAAAACTTCCAGGAAAAATAATTAGTCGGAAATTGCTCTAATTATCTCTCAAAAAAGTGAGCGAAGGGCGTTCATTTTGTACAAGTAAAATAATTAGTCGGCAATTACTTCACGAAAAACTAAGGGTTTCAGGATGTGAGATGGGAAATTTGAAAAGAAAAAACAGATGATGAATTCAACCTCGAAAATTGAAAATCCCAAATCCCCAGATGCCAAAATCGATCTGCGGGGGACTCCGTGTCCTTTGAACTTTGTCCGCACTAAACTGCGCTTGGAGCAAATGGCTCCGGGTGCTGTTTTGGAGGTGTGGCTGGATGCTGGGGAGCCGATCGAACAAGTGCCCGACAGTCTGAAAATGGAAGGCTACCAAATTCTAGAAACGCAGTTTGTCGCGGATGAGCCAGATGCGGGCTTTTTTGCGATGAAGGTGCAGCGCCCAGAAAACCAGGAAGCAGGATGATTCTGAATTCCTCCATCGTCGGTACTGTAGTGGCTGTTCAGGCTAACTTTTACCGAGTCAGGTTAGATCCAGCCGCTGGGATTCACGAAAATATAGCCCTGGCGGATGCTCCAATTCTGCTGTGTACTCGTCGCACTCGACTGAAAAAAATTAATCAACAGGTGATGGTGGGCGATCGCGTGGTGGTAGACGAACCCGACTGGACTGACCGCCGGGGTGCAATTTCTGAAGTCTTCCCGCGCCAAACAGAACTCAACCGCCCGCCTGTAGCTAATGCCGATCGCATTCTCCTAGTTTTTGCCCTCGCCGAACCGAATTTAGACCCCGCATCATTAACTCGGTTTTTAGTCAAGGCAGAATCTACAGGTTTAGAGGTGAATTTGTGTTTGAACAAATGCGATTTAATTTCGCCCCAAGAGTTGGAACAGTGGCGCGATCGGCTTTCAAGCTGGGGCTACGAACCCATGTTTATTAGTGTTCGCAGCGGATTGGGAGTTCAGGAAGCTGTGGCTAATTTACAAAATACAATTTATGTCAAAAAAATAGTTTTTCAGCCTTTATCGGACAATATAGATAGTTGTATGTTGCCTTTTGAGGATAACTCCCTACAGGTAAATTCTGCTGCTCCGTTAGATGCGTTAAATTCCGTACAAAATCCGTTGCCGAACTTGCTTGAGGGCCGCACCTCAGACAAAATAACGATAATTTGTGGCCCTTCTGGAGTGGGCAAGTCCAGCTTGATCAACCAACTAATTCCGGCCCTTAACCTGCGAGTGAACGCTGTTTCTGGCAAACTCGGCCGCGGACGCCACACGACTCGCCACGTCGAACTATTTGAACTCCCCGGTGGCGGACTGTTGGCGGATACTCCGGGCTTTAATCAGCCGGCTCTAGAATGCGATCCGTCCGAGTTAGCTGAATATTTCCCAGAAGCGCGTCAGAGGCTGGCTGTGGGTAGCTGCCAGTTTAGCGACTGTTCGCACCGAGACGAGCCTAACTGTGTGGTGCGGGGATCTTGGGAACGCTACCAGTATTACTTAAGTTTTCTGGAAGAGGCGATCGTCCGCCAACAAGCTTTGCAAAACTCCAGCAGCGCCGAATCGAGTTTGAAGCAGCAAACCAAGTCGGATGGTACGCAGCAGTACGAACCGAAACTGCTAACTAAAAGATATCGCCGCTCTTCGCGCCGCCTGCAACACCAGTCGCTGCAAGATATGTGTCAAGAAGATTTAGAGGAATTCTGAGGAGGTAGCGGCTCTCTCATCGCCCGTTAAAAAAGCCCCAAATAGTACCAAGACTTACCCAGCAACCCGATTTGATAGAGCAAGATCGCGGGCGATCGACTACCATAACCAACATCGTCCGTAGTGCGGACTTTAATCCGCAACTTGGAGCGGACTAAAGTCCGCACTACGAACCAATTGCGAGATGGGTCAATCGACCGGACACGAGATAAGATAATTCTTTGTGGCCCAACACCTCGCTAGCAAGACTCGGTTTCTTTAATCGCGAGAGGGTAAGTCCCTGAGTACATTAATAGCTAAAATTAAATGGCCGAGAATTTGTTAAAAAAATTAGAACAGAAGCAAAAATTAGCGGGTACTGCAGGAGCAAAAAGATTGTGACTATTCAAGAACTTTTTCAAAAAGGCGGCCCCGCCATGTGGCCCCTGTTGGTGTTATCGATTCTATCTTTGAGTACAATTATCGAACGCTTGTGGTTCTGGGCGAGCCTCCTGAGCAAAGAAAAGCTGATAGTTAACCGCATTCTTGAAGCGGCCCGCAGCGATTGGGGGGCGGCTAACGAGATGGCCAGACAAGCTAACCGACAGCCGATCGGGCGATTTCTATCTGCACCCCTGCGCCTGTACAATCCTGAACCAGACTTATTTCGACTCGCGCTCGAAGCTGCAGCCGATGAAGAGTTGGCTTCGATGCGCCGCGGTGACAAAATCTTAGAAGCTACGATCGCTATAGCTCCATTGCTGGGCTTGCTGGGAACAGTTTTGGGCTTGATTAACTCGCTCAGTTCCATCCGTCTCGGCGACATCGGTACGGCGGCCACGAGTGGCGTCACTTTGGGGATTGGCGAGGCGCTGATCACTACTGCTTCTGGGATGGTAGTAGCAATTTTTACCTTGGTGTTTTATCGGATATTTCAAGCTTTTTTGTTCAACCAGGCAAAAATATTTCGCCGAGCCGGAAATGAACTGGAATTGCTTTACAGGCAATACTGGCCGGTGGCTAATGCTAAAGGTCGATCGCCTGATACAGAACATAACAATTCTTCCTTTGGTTCCGATGGTTTGAACAGGCGTTCTCTCAATTCTCAAGAATCGGGAGAGCGGAAGCGGGAGCCAAAATTGAAAGGTTCCGATCGTGGTGAAGATACACTTTCTAATAATTAGAATGATGGAGAACTAATGAAAATTAACTTAGATACTCCTGCTGAAGAGGCTCGGATTGAACTGGTGCCTTTAATTGATGTGATCTTTTGCATTCTGACGTTTTTTTTGCTGGCGGCTTTGCAACTGACTCGCCAGCAAGCGATTAATGTCGATTTGCCGAAGGCGAAGACGGGACAAACGCAGATGCGAGAAATGCTGATTGTCAGCATTGACGATTTCGGGCAAACTTATATCGACCAATTGCCTGTTAATTACCAACAGCTCGATCGAGTTTTAAAGAGTTTCCACACCACAAATCCTACGGGATTGACGGTTTTGTACGCCCCTCAAAATGCTAGATACTCCAAAGTGGTAGAGGTTTTAGACAAATTACGCGAGGTAGGGGGCGATCGAGTTGCCCTGGCTACTCTTCCTAGTTCGGCTGCTTCCCCGCAGCCAAATCCGTCGTTTCCCAATTCTGGCATTCCTGCAGCACCTTCGGGCAATATCGGTCAACCGCTGCCGTCTCCTGTGGCTCCTGGGCAGCAGCAGTTCAATCCCAATCAGTTTCAATCCCCTCTGCCAGCTCCGGGGCAGCCTAGCAACTCTGGCGCGAATCTGGGCATTCCTCCTGTTTCGCCTGCACCCACTGCTCCCAATTCCAGGCCTGGAGTCGCCACTCCACCGCAGAATGTCGGGCCCTCGAATTAGTCATTAGTCTATTTTAGTCATTGGTTATTAGTCATTAGTCATTGGTCATTAGTCATTAGTCATTTTAGCCGAAGAGCGAAGTCGAAGGCTAGTCATTAGTCATTGGTCATCAGCAAGAGGAAGAAAGAAGAAGGAAGAGGGCTATAACGGCTTCGCGATCGGGTAAAAAGAACGAAGAAGAAAAAAGAGATATAGCGGTTCTCACTCTGGATGAGGTATCGATCCCTCAATCCCTCAATCCCTCAATCCCTCAATCCCTCAATCCCTCAATCCCCCAATCTCAACTCTAAAACTTGTAGTGAGCGATTTGTGAGCCAGCGTAGCCGAAGCAAGCCAAAGTATTTAAAATCTAAAATCTCAACTCCTCGCCTGTTTGAGAAAGGCTATAAATAGAAATTTTCCCAATCTCCCAATCTCCCCCTCTCCCCATCTCCCAATCTCCCCCTCTCCCAATCTCCCACTCTCCCAATCTCCCCCTCTCCCACACTCTCCCGGAGAGAAGCTTCGCCCGATTTGGTATAAAGGGCTTCAATTATTTTGGTTCGTACTGAGCCTTTTTTCTCTTCGTAAGTAGATAGAGTTATATATGCCTGCAGAAGGAACTTTTGCAGGCATTTCGCGTTCTCTATTGCTAAGTTATTTCTTGGGATAGAGGGTAATTTTGTCAAACAATTGTTACCTTTTGTAATATATACTAAAATGAGATGAGCCCGGAGGGCATCCTGAAACCAACGGTCGATCGCTGAAAAAGTTACAAATTGGGTCGATCCAGGTTTTTACTTTCAAGTCACCTTTACTTACAGAGGAGTCTTTCACCATGAGCCAGCCAGCAGAATTGTCTTTGGAGCAACAATTTAGCCTGTGTTCCTTCAAAACCCAGGTAAGTGACATGAGTCGCGAACAAGCTCAAGAGTTTTTGGTCAAGCTTTACGAGCAAATGATGTTGCGGGAAACTATGTACCGTCATTTTCTCAAACACCATTGGGGTTTAGAACCTAACCCTGGTGTTGAGTAGCAAAGTCGCAGTAGGCGACCTCCGTCTCTTACTCTGTTCCCTCAGATGGAAAGGAGTTGGGGGTGATGGGGCGTCACTCTTTGAGCAGAACGTAGAAACCGGGCCTATGCAGAAAGTATGTGCACAGACTCAAGGTCGATCGGGAAAATTTCACTGTTTACTTTTTGATTCCCATCAATTTGAGGAGTCGATCCGAGCAATCTGTCGAGCGACATTACACGATAGCGCAAAAATAATTGATTGCGTTTGGACTAGAAAAGTTGATGGTTAATAATCAAGCGTTAATGTTTTAACCCCTTCAAAAATTTAACCAATTAAATATATTTGTCTGTAGTTGCAGCGGATGAGGTTTGAGAACAATGGTGCTAGTCGGACATTTGAGCGCGACTTCCGACTAGCAAGACTTTGAATTTTCAAATCAAACACTAGAACTCGTAAATGCTAACTCTTTGATATACTCACCGCCTTTGCTTGTGCGGTGATGTTTGAAACGACCTTGGGTGATGCTACCGAACCGCAGTTTGACTCTCGCTCGATCTCCACAGGCGACTCGTGGCAATGCCGTATGTCGAATTTTTAGACAGTCTAGCAAAAAGCCGTCCTCAAAGGACGGGGTTTTAGACCCAATTTTTCGATCGAGAGTTATTCCGGCTGACGTTCCAGAGTCGCCTCCATCGTACTGGTCAAATAATGACCAGACATGAGACCGCTAGATTGATAGTAGCGATTGTCATCAACGCGGTGAAGGGTATCAAAGCCCGTCCGCCGCTGGCGTTCGTCTCCCAGTACCCAGTAACGCTGGACGATCGACTGGGGAGCAATCCAACCTTCGCCCTCGACGCGGCCGAGTTCGCTGTGTTGGAGTACAAAAGTGTACTGCCGTTCATCGCTGTTGAGGTGTCCTCGGTAATTCAAAATAATCTCTTCACGATCGCCTCCAGGAAAAATGAGCTTCGTCACCATATTGAACCAATCTGTTCGGTTCCAGCTCACTAAAGTTTTGCCTTTAACCGTAATTGGCACGCCATTGCGCTCAATCCAACTTCCTTCGAGCGTCCATTGGCCAGATTCCATTAAAAACGTGTGAGCCACAGTGCTGTTCCTATGCTTTTCCTGCTGGCTACAATACGGGTGCAACAACGCACAGCCGTTGTCGCTCAGACTATATGCTATCACGCCCAACCGTGCCAACAAGAGTTAATTTCCCCTAAAAGTACCGGTGCTCGAGCACCAGTCACTTGAGGCAGATTGCCGGGAATGCCCCGAACCCGCCATGCGGCTAAAACCGCGAAAGCGATCGCCTCTTTAAAATCTACACTCAAGCCTGCCTCAGAAGTAGTCAACACTTGGACTGGATGCAATTGAGATTGCAATCGGCGTTTTAAGTAGAGATTGTGGCTACCGCCCCCGCACAGTAAAACTCGATCGGGCATTGCCGGCAAAAAAGTTTGGTAACTGCGAACGATCGAAGCCACAGTCAGTTCTGTCAAAGTAGCTAGCACATCAGCAGGACTGAGATTGTAAGCGGATGCCTCTAGCAAACAACAGTTAAAATAGTCTACACCAAATAACTCTCGCCCTGTAGATTTGGGCGGTGCTTGGACGAAAAAATCTTGCTGCAGCCAATCCTCGACTAAAGCTTGACAGGGAGTGCCCGTTGCCGCCCACTCTCCACCTGAGTCGATCGTCAAAGAGCCGCCAGAAAAGTGTACCGCTGCCAAGTCTAACAGCGAATTTGCAGGCCCTGTATCCCAACCCAAGATACCATCTCCCAGATCGGAAACTTCCGACTCGTGGTTGTTTTCCCTCTTTTCCCTGGCTGGGAGATAGGCAACATTGCCAATTCCCCCCAAATTTTGGATGCAGAGACTCCGGTTGGGTTCTGCCAGCAGGCACGCATCAACAATGGGGACTAAGGGTGCTCCTTGACCCCCTGCTGCAATGTCTGCCGATCGAAAATTGCTCACAGTAGTAATGCCTGTCAATTCGGCAATTAACGCGCCCCGCCCTAGTTGCAAGCTGTAGCCCATGAACCCATCTGCAAGATTGTTCTCTCCCGTCTCTGGCGGTCGGTGGTAGACGGTTTGACCGTGAGAGCCAATTAATTCTGCCTTATCATGTCCCGCTTGAATTGTCAAGGCCGCGCTGGCAAATTGTCGAGCAATGGCATCATCTAATTGGGCGAGTTCAGCCATTGACAAAGCCGAACCACTGCAAACCGAGAGAATTTGCGATCGCAAATTAGCAGGATAAGGGAAAGTTTGACCTGCCACCAACTTTACTTTTAAGTCTGTTTGGGAACCGACCACATCCACCAAAGCAGCATCAATACCATCAACTGACGTGCCGCTGATCAAACCTATAACGCGAACCATTCGATTTTAGATTTTAGATTTTAGATTTTAGATTTTTAGATTTTTAGATAGTTTGGGAGGCACTCCCGACAAAGAAACGGGTTTTTTATCCGAATTGCGGATTGTAGTCAAGGATTGTCGTCCATCAAACCTAGTTTCTGCGCCCTGGTGGGTGCAGGAGTCTGAGATTTTTAGATTTGGAGATTTTTAGATAGTGGGGTGGGCGAGGGCGCGATCGCCCGAAGATATTATTTGAGGTCGATCGTCACAATCACCACAGTAATATTATCGCGTCCCCCTTTATCCTTAGCTGCTTCAATCAAAGCAGTTGCAGCACCATCGCCTGCGCGAATCGACTTCAGAGGCGAAGCAATCAAAGGATCGGAAAGCTCTTCAGTCAAGCCGTCACTGCAAAGCAGCAAGCGATCCCCGGGCTTTACATCCACCGGCAGAATATCTATCTCCTGCAAATCATCGCGGCCCAAACACTGGGACAAAACGTGACGCCAAGGATGGTGGCGAGCCTGATCGGGAGTCAAGGCCTTTCTTTTGACAGCCTGAGCCACCCAAGTCTGGTCTTCAGTAATCTGCTCCAAGCGAGGCCCGTGCAGCCGGTACAAGCGAGAGTCCCCGATATTAGCGCACCAAGGCCTGCCCTCATCCCTAAAGATCAGAACCACAGCCGTAGTCCCCATATCACCACGTTCGGGATGTTCTAGCTGATCCGTCAAAATTGCTTGATTGGCGATTAAAAAAGCCTTTTCCAACAAATGCACAGAATCCTCGGGCCCTTCCCAATGTTCGAGCAAATAAGATTGAATGGCCCCAGTCGCTATCCGGCTGGCTTCTTGGCCTCCGGCGTGTCCTCCCATTCCGTCTGCCACTATGAAAAATCGCCCGTCAGGATCTATGTAGTACGAATCCTGATTTACGGAACGAACTAGCCCTGTGTCTGTCTTACCTGCGAAAGAGCGTTTCATAGATTAGTCAATGGACTCATCGAACTTAAAATCTTGATTTAACTGGTGCAATTTTTGATGACAAAACTTAAATCGCGAACGAAACTTAAAATTGCTGCTGCTCGCGATCGCCCGTTTTGAAAAAAATGCACTTCCTTGACCTCATATTGTAGATCGTCTGGTGCTAATCGCGTCTTAAATTTTCCGGTAAATTTGAGAAAAATTTCAGCCAAAACATAACATCCGAACATCCGAGGCTAAGTTTTGGCTGGCGAGAAATCTCCAACCAGAAATTTCCGATTTCAAATTGCGCGCTATGACATCCTATCAGCGCGATCGATCCGCTTGAACAAACGCAGCAGAGCCAACCCCGTACCAGCAGCAAGCACAGCCACACCGACAGCAGGCCAAACTAGATTGCTGACAAACAAAATTGTCGCCGACAAAGTAAAAGCACTCATCATCAAAGTATAATTCGTGCTCATTTGAACGCTGGTCATGCGGCGGAGCAATCGCTCTGTTTCGGCAGAACGGACGCGAATCCGTAAATCTCCCTGTTCGAGTTTATCGATAGTCTCCTCAATCCGGCGGGGCAAGCCCAAGGCAGTCGAACTCACCTGAGCCGCCTGACGGCCGATTTCGTTAAAAATGCTGCTACTTGCATCAGAACCATTTCCATTAGTCATAAGCTGCATGGCAAAAGGTTGTGCCACCTCCATAAAGTTGAACTCTGGATCTAAACCCCTGCCTACCCCTTCGATGGTAGAAAAAGCTCGCATTACAAAAGTAAAGGTAGCTGGGAACCGAAAAGGTTGGTTGTAGGCAATATCGTAAAGGTCGTCAGTAATCGCGCTCACGGACTGATTTTCAAAAGGCTTGTCCATGAAGTTATCCAGCATATACTGAATGCTGCGGCGCACCGGACTCATATCACCCGTAGGAACCAAAGCGCCCAAATTGATCAGAGAATCCATAATCCGCTGTCCATCCTTGGAAGCAATGCCGTAGAGAGTCTCCATGAGTCCTTCGCGGACATTCGACTGAATTTGCCCCATCATGCCAAAATCGTAGAAAATCAGAACTCCGTCAGCACTAACAGCGATATTGCCGGGGTGTGGGTCAGCGTGGAAAAAGCCATCATTGAGCAACTGCCGCAAATAAGCTTTCGCGCCCAACTGAGCGATTAATTTGCGATCGATACCTGCAGCTTCTAGAGCTTCGTAGTGGCTGATTTTAATCCCCGGCAGGTATTCCAAAGTCAGCACTCGGGGGGCGGCGTACCGCCAATAAACCCGCGGCACCAGCACCCAGTCGCAGGTGCTAAAATTGCGGCGAAAAGTATCAGCATTGCGGCCTTCATGGAGATAGTCAATTTCCAGCCAGAGAATGCGACAGCACTCCTCATAAATCCCTATCCAATCTCGGCCTTGGCCCCACTTAGGATGATTTTGAAAGTAACGAGCAATTCCCTTAAGAATTTGCAAATCTATTTCAAATAGCTTCCGCAGTCCTGGCCGCTGCACCTTGACTACAACTTCCTGGCCCGAGTGAAGTTGAGCTTTGTGTACCTGACCCAAACTGGCCGCGGCCAGGGGCACGGGGTCAAAGCTGCGGTAGAGTTCTTGAACTGTTTTGCCCAAATCTTGCTCGACAATTGCCTCTAACTTTTCGTAGCTAAAAGCGGGTACTTTATCTTGCAGTTTAGAGAGTTCTTCGACAAACTCTGCGGGGAAGAGGTCGGCGCGGGTGGAAAATAATTGGCCTACTTTAATGAAAGTGGGGCCCAAATCCAATAGTGTTTCTCGAACCCAGATTGCTTGAAAGCGCCGTCTGGCAACTTTTTTTTCTTCTGTGACGCCTCCCCAGTAGCTCCAGTTTTTGCTGTCGAACCACAGCGAAGCCAGCCAGAGCAGGACAAAGGCCCAAATGTCAAAGAAGCGTCGCTGCCGGGAGTATTTTTCGCGATTCCAGCGATAAGCTTTACTTTTGTAGGATTTATTAGGAGTTTTTGGCTCATCGGCCTCGCCCATGCGCTTGGGGGGGCGCTGGCGATCAACAGAGTCATTAAGGAGAGCAGACACTTGGGTTCCCAAATTGCTTATTTTATGTTGTTGCTTTGATGGCAGGTTGGAGCGCAGGAGCGCGTTGTCTTGCGCTCGCGTGGTGGTCAATAGTAGTTCGATCGCCCTTTTTTAAGGCAAACTGCTGCGGTAGCGCTGCAATTGCGATCGCACCAAAGCAACTTCGGCGCGCAGCTCGTCAATAGTCGCTTGCAGCTCAGCAGGATGGATGTCTTGAATGGTAGTGCTGGTGGTTGCATTACCGGTTCTGGTTTGCATCGCTTCCTCGGCCGATCGATTAGCGCGTTCCACAACTCGATCTGTAAACTGGCGCAGACGTTCTCTTTGTTCCGCGTCAAATTTGCCGAGTTGAGAAAAAGCGTTCGTTGCCGCGCTTTCTAATTGCTCGTATAGTGCTTCAGCAACTGCTCTGCCTACAAAAAAAGCATGAACTGGGGGTTTACTCATAAAAAAATCTCTGTGCGCTTCCGCAACAAATTATAACTTGCTTATCCTCGATGGTGCTTCCAGACAAAGGAAGATTGTGGAAATTGATGCAGGACAATATCTCTGCCTGGAAACAAACCAATTTTTTCGAGCGGGCGATCGACTGACACTCCAGTCATGCGGGATGCGACCTCTACCATCGATTTGATTTTCCGAACCCTTGTTGCTAACTACTTTTTCAACCGAGTAGATGTGGCAGCCGCAACAGGAAACATCACATAATTTGTGCGCCCGTGCCTATATCTTAACATAATTCCTAAAAAATATCAAAGGTTTATACATTTTTTTTCTAGAGGCATTTCGATCGCAGGTAGCCTAGGAAATATGCAGTCTAGTCAAGTCGAGGTTGTAGGGATTTGCAAATTCCGAAAGCAGGTTTTGCGGTTTGGTGCTTTGCCTCCAAAGGCGTTATTTTCAAGAAACAATCGATCGATATTTACTGATTCATCAAAGCCAGTAGTCGCTGGCAACTTTAACCAACAAGAATAATACACCTGTGGCACTCACAAACAATCTAAAATTATCGGCGTTTATCCGCGTTGCATCTGCCTTGAATCTGCGGTTTATGTATTAAAAGCGAGGACGTATGCAGCTCAAGTCTCAGACTAATTTGTCGTAGGTTCTGGTAAAGGCAAAGGGGTTTCTGTAACAGGGGGAGGCGAGTAAGGAGCGATCGAACTATCGGAATTCGGATCGCTTTGGCTGGGTATTGGCGGTGCTGGCGACGCTACTGATGGCGGCGACACAATTTCAGGACTCGGCACTGCAGGCGGGGCTGGTGCCGGAGGTGAGTAGCTGGGAGGTTCCGGCGGTAGGGGCGCAACTTCCGGTATCGGTGCGGCGGCTGGTTGCGGTGCTGGCTCGATTTGGGTTTGAGCCTCGGGAATTGGGGGCTCCGAAGGCGGCGCTTCGGGTTCCGGCGTGGGGGATATTGAAGGCTCTGGTTCGGGCTCTGGGGCGGGAGTTTCGGGGCTAGGCAACTCTGAAGGTGGGGTGCTAGCTGCTTCGGGCTCGATCGGTTCGGAAAGGTTGCTGCTGTTTGAGGTGGGTTTGGGGCGCTTGTTAAGTTCGATGGGGTAGAGAGGGCTGCTTTCGACAGAGGGCTGTGCGAACATCGGCCCTGATGAATTGCGGGATTTGAGCAAATCTTCGAGAGATGGGAAGGATTGAGCTGTGGATCGGTTGCTGCTGAGACTGGTGCTGTTGTAGCGCCATGCTAGGTCAAAACCCATCCAGCCTGCAATGACAGCCGTTATGACAAACGCCAGCAAAGTCAATGAAGGCGGGGGAGGCGCGGGCAATTTCAGGCTTTGCTTGTCTTTTTTTTCTGCTGGTACTCTTTCTGTGTCTTGCAGCATGGTAAGCCAATTTTCCACTGTCTGGGGGCGCTTTTGGGGGTCGGTTTCGAGTCCCTGAAGGATTGCTCGCTCGATGGCGGGGCTGAGGTTGGGCACAAATTGCCGCAAAGAAGCTAGGGGAATTCGATCGCGCAGGGGGGCTGCTACGGGCGGCACGCCACAGAGCAAGTAGTAAAAGGTGGCGGCGATCGCGTAAATGTCTGTGGCCGGTGTACATTTACCGTCATAGAGGTATTGTTCGATCGGCGCGTACCCAGGGGATAGCAAGTTAATCTGAGCGTATTTAGTGCCGGCGATAAAGTCGCGAGCAATACCGAAATCTATCAACATTACGACGTGAGAATCGGCTCGCCGGATCAAATTTTCGGGCTTGATGTCTCGGTGCAGCAATCCGCTGTGGTGAACTGTACTTACGGCTGAGGCTATTTGACGAATATAATGCAGCGCCTGGTCTTCTGGCAGCGGTTGACCGGCTTCGACGATGTGGGCGAGAGTTTGGCCGGGAATGTAGTCCATCGCGATAAAAGACTGTCCGGCTTCTTCAAAAAAGTCGATTGCTCTGACGATGTTGGAATGCTGACATCTGGACAGGCGTCGGGCTTCGGCAATAAACTGCTGTTGAAATTGGGCTGATGCTGGGTGTTGGCGCAGACTTTCGTTGAGGGTTTTGAGTACAACGGTTTGGTTTAAATGGGTATGGATAGCTCGGTAAGTGATGCCGAACCCTCCTATGCCTAAAGTCGCGTTGACTCTGTATTTGCCTTGTTGCAGGACTGTTGCTGGCGCTAAGTTCATCTTTTGTTGATGCCGTTTCCCAAACTATGCTACCGCTTTTGGGGGATTTCGCAGAGTTTAGGTCGCAGGGGGGCGATCGATCTGCGCCGTTGTTGTAGCTTGAACTCTGCAACCTCTTTAAATCTTTGCATCCCCACGTCATTCTATAGCGGTTCTCACAAAAGTGAAGTATGCCCTATGCCCGGTTTGGCCACGGCGGCCTATCCCGGATAGTACCTCATACCAGAGCACAGAAAGGCTATATCTGTAGTAGGTATTGCGAAACTCAAGACCCCAGCTTGCCAATAAAAATCCCGCTCTTGTGGAACGGGAAAGCCATCAGGGTGCATCTATTATTTATTAATATAGTTGATGAGGGGTCTCACCCCTTTTTATTTTAACAAATCTTTATAATTAGGAAATTTCTGTAAATATTTAGGTTTTTATTTTAATTGTGGTCAATATTATGGTAATAAAAATTGCTGAATCGCGATTTTAAGCTTAAAAAAATAAAAAAGGATCAACTCACTAAAGTTGGAAACAAAGACATCAGAGATGATATGATGTGACCCATGATTCCAGCCTAATCGGGGAAACACCTAAATTCATCTTGGTTAATGGAATAAAGCAGGGATTGTGAGAGCGATGGTTTGTCAGCAACTCGTTAAGTTAGCAGTTAGTCCACCTTAAGAGCGGTGTAGGTTGATGGTGTCTGTGGTGAACCCACGCAGTAGAGGCGTGTGGCATCTGATAGGCATTTTTCAGAAAGTATTTCAACACAATCCAATATTTGCTAGTAGGTAACGTTCACAGGCCGTGAGCGTGGATCTACTTTTTCGGTCGATCGCTAATCAAGGAGAAACTTTTGAATATTCAAGTCCTAAAACGGGAATGGTTCTCAAATGTGAGAGCTGATATTTTGGCAGGAACAGTGGTTGCTTTGGCACTAATTCCAGAGGCGATCGCCTTTTCAATTATTGCTGGTGTCGATCCCAAAATAGGACTGTATGCCTCATTTATCATTGCCATGACGACGGCAATCTTCGGTGGACGACCGGGCTTAATTTCAGCAGCCACAGGTTCAATGGCATTGTTAATGATCCAGTTGGTGAAAGATCACGGCTTGGAGTATTTGTTCGCAGCTACTCTTTTGACTGGAGTGTTGCAAATTCTGTTTGGGGTACTGAAATTGGGGCGACAGATGAAGTACGTGCCCCGTGCAGTAATGGTTGGATTTGTCAATGCCCTAGCGATTTTGATTTTCATGGCGCAGTTGCCGCAATTAACTAACGTACCTGTGATGGTATATGTGATTACAGCACTCTCCCTGGCAATTATCTATATCCTGCCTCGCTTTACGAAAGCGGTGCCTTCGTCATTGGTGGCAATTGTGGTGATGACTGTTGCTGCGATCGCCCTTAAACTCAAGGTTCCCACTGTGGGCGACATGGGGGAATTGCCCAGTGCTTTGCCCTTTTTTGCGCTACCAAAAGTGCCATTAAATCTGGAAACCTTGGAGATTATCTTTCCCTACGCCTTGACACTGGCGATCGTCGGTTTGTTGGAATCACTGCTGACGGCTTCACTGCTGGATGAACTCACTGACACACCAAGCGATAAAAACCAGGAAGCTAAGGGTCAAGGCATTGCCAATATCATCACTGGGTTCTTTGGCGGGATGGCAGGGTGCGCCATGATTGGGCAATCGGTGATTAATATTCAGTCTGGTGGACGGGGAAGACTCTCAACCTTTGTTGCGGGTGTTTTTCTGCTATTTTTCATTCTTGTCTTGGGAACTTGGGTCAAGCAAATGCCGATGGCCGTCTTGGTTGCTGTGATGATTATGGTGTCGATCGGGACATTTAGCTGGGCATCAATTAAGAATATTTCCCGCACGCCTCGGAGTGAAACCGCCGTGATGATTACGACTGTTTTGATCACGGTGTTAACTCATAACTTAGCCCTTGGCGTGATCGCGGGAATTGTGATGAGTACGGTGTTCTTTTCTCGCAAGATTGCTAAGTTGGTGTTTGTGGATAAAACGCTCAGTGCTGATGGCCGCCATCGCACCTATAACGTCGCTGGGCAAATTTTCTTTGTGTCGGTACATGATTTTTTAGAGGCGTTTGATTTCCAAGAAGTGGTCGATCGCGTCACGCTCGATCTTAGGCACGCTCACCTATGGGATCAAGGGGCAGTTGTGGCGATCGATCGAGTAGTGATTAAATTCCGCCGTAATGGTGCAGAGGTTGATCTGATTGGGTTGAATGAAGCAAGTGCCACATTGATCGATCGATTGGCAATACACAACAGCCCCGATGCGGTGAAAGAAATGTCAGGACATTAAAACCAATCGCTTAAATAGGTCGGCGCTGTAAAATGCAACTATGTAAACGATCGTCAAGTATCAAAATACCAAGAAAGCAGGACTAGGAGACGCTGTTTACATACAATTACATAGTTCAGTTTAATCCCGCCGACCTACTTATGTCACAGAGCAAGACATCAGCCTACTATTGCAGATACTGGAATCGATCGCATCCAGGGAGTGTCTTCTCAATCAAGTCAACTTTAATAGACTTGAGTTGCATAAATATTCGATCGAACTGTTAACCGCAGATTTTAAGCGGATCAACACTGATCGACGCAGATCGTTCAATCATTAAAATTGAGTGCAATTCAAGTTTAATCTTTTTTGCCATGCTGCGGCAAATGGTGCAGCAGATACCACAGCACGGCTAAATTTCCGAGAAATACCGATAATTTAAGTACGGTGAATCCCTGAAATAACTCATATATTTCTGGCGGAATACTGATTCCTACCAGCACTAATACTAAGATTGTTCCCCAATCTTTTTCGTACCACAATCCCACCACTTCAAACACCGTTAAAATTGCATAAACTCCGGCAGCCAGTCCACTAAAAAGTAAAGTTTTAGATTTAACAAGAAGAATCTTATCTAGAAAGATTTCAACTATCTTCAAATTGGTTTCTAAAAAATAAGATTCCGAGAAATTCTCCAAAAATTGATGGTTTTTTAGGGCAAAAAGCAAAGCGATTGAAGTTAATATCAAGAAAGCGGCGACAAAAGTTTTGTAAACGATAATTGCCATTAAAGCAGGAGGACGCTGTTTTTTTAGGTACATTTTTGAAATATCAATAATTTGTATTCTGCTTGTGCAGGAAGAAATTCATCCACAAACATTGTACGATATTTAACCGATTTAACCTATCAAAATTCCGCAGGGTGCACCAGAAATCAGTTAGTCAATTACACTTATAAACCCTGGCGAGGGCAAAAAATCGGCTTTTTCATCAACTATCTCTCGCAGGAGCAATAAGTTTCCCAGCAACCGTTTTTTTCGTAAGTTCTAAATTAGGCTTGAGTTGGATAAATATTTGATTGATGGGTTAGCTGCAGATTTTAAGCAGATTAACACTGACGAACGCAGATAATATCATGTCCGGTCTACTATCGTAACAAAAAAGGTTCATAGTGCAGACTCGCATTCCGCACTACGAACTCATCCAAGGGGAAGGCATCTTATCGGCAATTCTATAATTTTCTTTAACCATTCGTGTTGGGTTCGCCCGTAACTTTTGATATCCACCCATGTATTAGCACGGCAAATTACTGCACAAATTGAGTTCTTGATAATATAGCCTTTCTTCAAGCTCTCATATGAGTTACTATCCGGGATAGGGCATAGGGCATACCTCACTTTTGTGAGAACCGCTATATCAATTCATTGATGATGTTTCGTCCGCTAAATTCTTGGATATTATAAATCATAAAATGGTCGGCCATGGGAATTTTAGGTTTGAGTTTCATACAGGGCGAACTCTGATTAAATGTTTTGTAGGTGTTCAATAATTATTCTCCAATATACCAGATTTTGTTAATATTAAATTTAGATGAGTTCGCCCTGACGTCGGGAAGGCGATCGTTAAAGGTTGGATAAAACCAGAATAGATTGTGGTGTGCGAAGATCGATCGCCCAAACCAGAAAAAAGTGCGATCGCCCGCAACTACCAAATCGTTTCAACGTCAGGAAGATTGTACCGCCGCGCGATCGCTACCAAAATGCGATCGCGCGATCTTTGTCAAAATCCCCTAGAAGTTGCAATTACTACGTTGACCTGCTAGCGTTAACATAGACGCATCGTAGGAAAACAACCGATGACACTAACAGAATTACTCCCTACCATCAGACAACTGTCTGCGATCGACAAACGAGAGTTAATCCGCATTCTAATGGCGGAAGAAGATATCAGTGAGGATATTTTTCCTTTGGAACCTTACAAAATTTACTACCTGCCAACCCCATACGATAATTTTGGTGCGGGTGCAGCTTTAATGCAGGCAATGAACCGGGCTAACCACAACGAAAACTGAGTATTATGCGATTCCAATACTCTACCAATGACCCCTCTCAAGATGAGTTTGATAGCCTACCCCGCATTCCCTTGATTCTGCACCACAATAACCAGGGAGTCGAAGTTGTTGGGTTAGTAGATAGCGGTGCAACCGTGAATGTATTGCCTTACCAAATAGGAACTCAGCTTGGCTTAGTTTGGGATGACAGTAAAGCTATTATTCGACTTGCTGGTAACATTGGTAATCAACCAGCGATGCCAGTATTTTTCATGGCTGAAATAGGGGAGTTTGCTCCGGTAAGATTAGTATTTGCTTGGGCAAAAAGTGACAGCGTATCATTGATTCTGGGACAGACAAATTTCTTCTTAGAATTTGATGTTCACTTTTATCGTTCTCGGCTTGAGTTCGATATTGAGCCGAAGCGTTAATGTCCACTATAATTTATTTGCGATGTGGTGTGCAGCTACAGATCGATCGCCCTTACCAGAAAAAAGTGCGATCGCCCGCAACTACCAAATCGTTTCAACGTGAGGATAGCTCAGAATCTTCTCATCGCACGTAACCAAAGGAATATCATAGCGCCGCGCCATCGCTACTAAAATGCGATCGGCAGGATCTTTGTGAAACTCCCCTGGAAGCTGCGTACTGCCAATCGCATCCAGCGGATTCAACGGCTCAATCACTATACTCGAATGAGTTCTAGCTTGTTCGTACCACTGTGCGATCGGTAACGGCAAAGTCAGCTTCCCCAGACTCGATTTCACGGCAATTTCCCAAACTGAAATCGCAGAAACCAGTAAACCGCTTTTGATTTCCTCAGCCTCAATTGCACGCTTTGCTGCCACAGACAAATGACTGGGTTCATGCAGCAGCCAAAGCCAAATATGCGTATCAAGTAAAATCATGTACCCAGCGCATCCCATAAATCCGACATCGGCTCATCAAAATCATCAGCAATAACCAGTGGCATCCCGCGCAAAGGATAATGCTTTTGTACCGTCAATCCAGCACTCGAAATCTCAGCAGACTCGATCGGCAAAAAAACCTCCGAGTTCGACAAACGCCTCTGACGCAAAAAACTCAATAGCACCTCAAGTACATCATCTGAGGCTTGCTCAATCTCGCTAATTAGTTCTTCCCGGACAGTCATAATCTGGCATTCTCCTTGCTAGACTTCTTTACCCATTGTAATTGGAGATGCGATAGTTTTGGGCGATCGCCCTTTCCTCCAAAACCACCCCAAAAACCTACGCCAAAAACAACTTATAAGCCGGATTCTGACTCTCATCCCCATACTGATAGCCCAGCGTATCCAAAAAAGCCTGCCATTCCTGCATCTCATCCGGCGGCACCTGTATCCCCACCACAATTCGCCCGTAATCAGCCCCATTATTCCGATAGTGAAAAACGCTGATATTCCAATTAGGACTCATCGAACCCACAAACTGCATCAACGCACCCGGACGTTCGGGAAATTCAAAGCGGTAAAACAGTTCATGTTTTGCCAGGAAAGAACGGCCGCCAACCATGTGCCGCAAGTGCAATTTTGTTAATTCATCATCAGTTAAATCCAAAGTTTTAAAACCGCAATCTTCAAAAGTTGCAGCTATTTTAACCGCATCAGCACGGTCTAGAATTTGCACACCAATAAAAATGTGTGCTGCTTTTTCATCAGCAATTCGATAACTAAATTCAGTCAAATTGCGCTTTCCCAAACATTCGCAAAACCTGCGGAGACTTCCCGGCTGTTCGGGAATTGTCACTGCAAAAATTGCTTCCCGCTGTTCGCCAAATTCTGCCCTTTCTGCTACAAAACGCAGGCGATCGAAATTCATATTCGCGCCGCAAGCAACAGCAATTAATGTTTCTCCTGCAATTTGTTCCCGTTCCACATAAGCTTTTGCACCTGCGATCGCCAATGCGCCTGCAGGTTCTAAGATCGATCGCGTATCTTCAAAAACATCCTTAATCGCCGCGCAAATATCATCCGTACCCACCAAAATAATCTCATCCACATACTGCTGACAAAGCCGAAAAGTTTCCTCCCCAACTTCCCGCACAGCAACACCGTCAGCAAATAAACCCACCTGCGACAAACGCACCCGTTTACCAGCTTTTAGCGATTGATTCATCGCGTCGGAATCCACAGGTTCAACGCCAATAATCTTAATTTCCGGCCGCAACCGCTTGATATATGCCCCAATTCCCGAAATCAATCCACCGCCGCCAATAGCCACAAAAATTGCGTGAATGGGTTTTTGATGTTGCCGCAGAATTTCCATGCCGATCGTACCCTGTCCCGCAATTACGTGCGGATCGTCAAAAGGGTGAATAAAAGTTAAGTTTTTTTCCGCCTCTAATTGGCGCGCAAAAGCGTAAGCATCATCGTAGGTATCCCCCTGCAGAACCACCTCTCCACCCCGGGCTATCACCGCATTTACCTTCACCTGCGGCGTTGTTACGGGCATCACGATAATCGCGCGAGTTCCCAAGTGGCGGGCAGCGAGGGCGACTCCTTGGGCGTGGTTGCCGGCGGAAGCTGCAATGACACCTTGTGCTAGCAAATCCGGCGACAGTTGCGCCATTTTGTTGTACGCGCCCCGCAGCTTGAAGGAAAACACAGACTGCATATCCTCTCGTTTCAGCAGCAGTTTATTGTTGAGCCGCTCTGATAAATTCGGGGCTATTTCTAGGGGTGTTTCTTGAGCAACATCGTAGACGCGGGCGGTGAGGATTTGTACTAGGTAATCGCAAAGCATGGGGGTTAGCAGGTGGGTTAATGCCGGATGGTGGGATAATTGTAGGGCATTTATGTTAGCATTTTGCGGGGAATTGGCGCTCCTTTTCGTTGGCGTAGCCCCCGTAGGGGCGGACTTCGCTAACGGGCGATCGGGAGAACCGATTTACTTGACTAATAATTTGATTGCCAATTAAAAGCTTGATGTACCGGAAGTGCGATCGCCCCTCAAAGCAGAACAAAGAGAGCGATCGCGAGGCGGCGATCCAGATGATACCTAGTGCTGACACTTCCCATTTGCCAAAACCTAATCAGGCCGTGCGAAACCCGTTCGAGGGTCACTAATAAACAAGCCTAAAACTAACGAATCCATCACCGTATCCCAGACAGGAGTCAAACGTTCCGCATCATCAACCCAGTAATCAAAAGTAATCAAACACTGAACATTAGAACCCAATCCAATACAGATTCGCGAATAAGCTTCCCGCTGTTCGGGAGGGTCGATAAACTTAAATTCAGTCCACACAATGCGGGCAGTTTGCCGCTTCAATTGAATAATTTCCCCAAAAGCGATCGGATTTCTGGTATCATCTTCAACAATCTTCTGTAATAGCGGCACAAGAGGAAATTCTCCCCAATTGCCAGGAGGTAACAAATTAAATGAAACCTCCAAACGACAATCATCATCCGGCGGTTTCTTATCCGTAAATCGGAACGACTTAGTATCAGGTTCAAAATGCCAATCTTCGGGGACATCAAACCGAACAGCACCTCTTCCTGCTACAAAAATGCGAGTTCCCGGCTTTGACGTCCAATTGTGGTTTTCTTTAAGCTCTAGAGTTTCCTTGAGCCATTCTTGCTTTTTGCGTTTAGACATAAACAGAACACCAAATTACTGCTAATCTGTAGTTTGAGACTTGGCAAACACATTTTAACCCTATTTTGCTCGCCCTTTGCTCAATTTTAACAATCCTTACAAAAATTATGAATTGCTATCCTCTCTATTCCTCTGTGTTCTCTGCGCCTCTGCGGTAAAAAAAATCCATTTCACAATTGGCTAACTTTTATTTTTCACTCTTGGGAATTACATACCTAATCCCGCCTTTCTTCCCAGCATCGCCCCTGTAGCGCGGAATCACATGAATAGCAGCGTGACTGCGACTTTGCCCCGCATCTTTATTAATATTTATACCCACATTAAAACCGTCAGGCTGAAACTCTTTTATTAACATCTCTTGCACCTTATTTGCCATAAACCAGCAAGCAGATTGTTCTCGAAAAGGCAAGTCAAAATAATTAGCAATATGGCGCTTGGGGATAATTAAAACATGACCTTGGCTGGCAGGATAACCGTCAAACATCGCATAAGCTGTTGCAGATTCAGTTAGTAAAGTTAGGTTTTTGTAGGGATTGCAGAATACGCAGTGATTAGTTGAGTTTCTTTGATGGTTGTAATGGACGTATTCGTAAATTTCGCAAGACTCATCTAGGTGAATTGACTTAAACGGAAGTTTGACAATACACTGATAGGTAGGTTTTTTGTGCACGTAATGTTCTCGAAAGCCTTCTTTTTTGAGATCCCTTCTCACTGCGAAATAAGCTTTGCCTCCCGGTTTCAACAAATGCGACACTTCCATCAACACATTAGCTTGGTCTTCGGGAAATAAAACATTCAAAACATAAAAGCAAAAGATAATATCGAATTTGTGTTTTGGAAAATCTGGGAAATAATAAGGGTCATAACCCGCAATATCAAAGCCTTTTTGCTGCAACAATTTAACATCGCTGCCGAAGCCGCACCCAAAGTCTAAGACTTTCCCTTGCAGCAAGTTTTGATCCAATAAAACTTTTGCCGGAAATGACAGGTAAATTCTTTCGATTGCCGTCAGGTGGCTGAATTTATTTTGTTGCTTTTTCATCGCGAAATAAATTTGATTTAAATCGATATTATTCAGTCCGCGCCGGGGGACGAAAGTTTGACAAGAAGCGATTTCAATCGTCAAATCCTATCTAAAAATTGTATCATTATTGCAGTTTGGCGATCGCCCCTTTAGCCACCAACACCTCACCAGTCACCAAATCCCGCACCGTCGCCAACAAAACCCGCCTTTCATCCACCTCAAAACTCACCGAAACCCTATCAATTCCCAACACCCCAGGCGGATTCAAATGCGCCACACAAACCTCCTGATGGTGGCTTTCCAAAGAGCGAAAATCCGTGTGTTTGTTGAGCAAACTGCTAGTCATTTGCCCTTTTTCATTAAAAATAACCTCCGCTTGCGACACCTCCGCAACTTCCCCAATATCTAACCGAATCTCCCTTTGTCCTTCAATCGCCACTTGCAGCGTCAACTCTTCAGAACTTTGACAAGGATACTTCATTTCCTTGCTAAAAATCGACCAATAACTATAAACTTTAGCATAAGGTTCCCAGAGACGAATGGCATAGCTGTGGCGCAAATAATCGTCAACACTCACTAACTGTGTGAGCGCTAAAGCACCGTGCGCCACAGCTTCAAAAGGTCGATCGATTTTAACTTTTTGTCGCCCAAAATAGGAAATAACTAAGTTAGACACAGCCGGAATTAGAGAAGTTCCTCCTACGAGCAAAACCTGTTCGATATCTGCTTTGCCGATACCTTTTCCCTGGGCAATACTCAGCACTTCATCTAAAGCTTCTCGAAACTGTTCTAACAACTGCCGAAATTCCAAAATCTCTGCAAGCTTTTCTCGGTTTAGCACCAAGTCGTAAGATATAAAATTTTCATCATCAAACCAACTTTCCTTCGCTTCATTAACTTGAGAAAGTTGAATCTTTAACTTTTCTGCTATTTCTAATAAATTTTGCCAACCAACCCCGCCAACTTCGGCCCGCGACGAACCAATTTGCTGCAAATAATCTTCGACAATCCAGATATCAATATCTTCGCCGCCAACATAAGCATCTGATTTTGCTACGACTTCGGCCCGCACCCCCCCCAGCCCCCCCTTGCTAAGGGTGGGAGCGAGATTTTCTACTTTATTGCTAAGGGTTGGTAAAGGGGATGTTACAGCAGTCCGAACCAAACTTAAGTCTAAAGTTCCGCCGCCAAAATCGATTACTAAAACTAGAGAACCGGGACGTTTAACTGCATATCCCAGGGCGGCGGCTGTAGATTCATCGATTAGCTGAACTTCCGCAACTCCGAGAAATTCTGCCAAGTCGCGAAACCAATCTAGATATCGCTCAAATGCTCCGACTGGGACTGTAAAAATTATTTTATATGGATGTATATTTTGCTCAAATAATTGTTTCCAGATACTTATTACAAATTGTTTTGCTACTGATTCAGGCGTGTAGGTTACACCGTCGATATTGCGGGATGGCGGCTGAAAATCGGCGACCAAATCGCGTTTAAAAGCTTTGAAAAAACGCTCTGGTTGCGATTTTTCCAAACGCTGAGACCGCACTTTTTCTCCCACTACCAACTCTCCGGCATTTTTCACAAACACCAAAGTCGGAATTACAGGTATTTCTCGGATATCTCCGCTCGAATGCTTCGTTTTGAAGATGCGGGACATTTCGCCTAATCTCAAAGTTTCCGGTGTTTGGGTGTCCGGGTTGAGAATGCAAACAACCGTGTTGCTAGTCCCGAAGTCAATTGCGATTGCAACCATGTAAATTTTAGATTTTAAATTTAAGTTTGTATAGCCGCTGGCAGGGTACGGCTAACTTTGGCAGGAGTAAGAATTTGCTCTCCATTCCGATAGCCGACAAACCGAATATATACTAATTCTCCTTCTGTTATATCTTTGACATCCGGCTGGTGCAACTGCGGATTGTAAGTCACTTGTTCCCAAGCTGAACCAATGGTTTCAAAATCCCAACTCGACAAGAGATTTTCTAAGGGCGTAAACAAAGCGGAGAGATTTTTTGCGCGCATATTCGGCTTGGCTTCTGCCATTTTGCGGGCGGCGGGATAGGTAATTAACAAAGTTTGCAACTGTTCAAAGGTGGCGCGGCGAAAATCGGCAGTTAGTTGAGTTTTTTGCTGCTGCAATTCTTCTCGCAGCCGGAAACACTGCTGTCTCAATTCTTCAATTTCGTTGGGATTAGTGGTGATTGTCGCCGATACGGGCAGTGCGCTAAGAGTGCGATCGAATTCTGGGAAATTCAAATTCAGCACTGTTGCCAGCCGCCTCAGTTGGTCTAGCGTGAGTTTTCCCACGTCTCCCTGTCGCACTAAGCGCACCCCGAAACGACTTAAGCCAGCTTTCTCGCCCAAGTCTTGCCAATCGAGAATCTCTAGCTGATTCATGCGTTCCCGCAGAATTGTATCGTACTTAAACTCGATCGCATCTCCCGCCTCCGATGCAGCATAAAGGTAAACTAAAATTAGAAAAATGCCCCCCACAGCTAGCGCCATACTAAAGGCCGGGACTGTTGTTGTCTCTATTGTTACGCCCAGGAAATAAAACATAGTTAATTTTTCTAAACTTGTTTTAACGTCTGCGTTTGTTCGGCGATAGAATTTTCTTCGCCTTGATAGTATTCTGGTAGCAACTCTTGAGATTCTACTTTTCCCAGAGCTTTTTCAATTCCGGCGGTGGTTTCAGTACAGCTTGCACCAGTGGCGTTGAGGACGGTTTCGGTAATTTTACCGTCTTTGCCGATGCGGTATTCTATTTGGCGGTACTCTGCCATAGTTCTCTTGCTTTGATACTTAAATTTTGACTGTTGAGTTATATTATAGATGCTGTTTACCAATTATTCAAATGAATTTTTGTAGCGACAATGCCACTGGGGTTTCGCAGGAAATTATGACCGCGATTGCAGCGGCGAATTGCGGTGCAGTGATGTCTTACGGAGATGATGAATATACAGAACGTTTGCAAGTTAAATTTTCCGATTTGTTCGAGACATCCGTGACAGTTTTTCCCGTAGCAACCGGTTCCGCTGCTAATGCTCTAGCCCTGGCGGTGATGACTCCGACCTACGGCGCTGTTTACTGTCACGCCCAATCTCATATTAATCTGGATGAATGTGGCGCGCCGGAGTTTTTTACGGGCGGTGCAAAGTTAGTAACACTAACAGGAAATCATGCTAAAATAGAGGCAGAGACTTTAGGTGAAATAGTCGATCGCGCTGGTGCAGGTGTCGTCCACCACGTACAGCCCGCAGCCGTCAGTATCACACAAGCCACAGAAGCCGGCACAGTCTACCATCCAGCGGAAATTGCCCGCATTTCCGAGATTGTTCGCAGCCACAATTTGCACCTGCACATGGATGGTGCTCGCTTTGCCAACGCTGTTGCCAGTTTGGGCTGTTCTCCTGCAGATATCACTTGGCGCGCCGGCGTGGATGTCCTATCATTTGGAGCGACCAAAAACGGAGCAATGGCTGCCGAAGCAGTAGTCTTTTTCAATCACAAACTGGCAAAAACTTTTCCTTTTTACCGCAAGCGCAGCGGGCATCTGTTCTCCAAAATGCGATTTTTGTCCGCGCAGTTAGAAGCATACATTACCGATAATCTGTGGCTAAAAAATGCGGCTCATGCTAATACAATGGCTGCTAAATTAGCCGCAGATTTGGCGGGAGTTGAGAAAGTCAAGTTTTGCCATCCTGTGGAAGCCAACGAAATTTTTATGCAGATTCCAGAATCTGTAATTACAGCAGTTTTAGCTGAGGGTTTTCTGTTTTATCGCTGGGATAAATGTACTGTTAGACTGGTAACAGCTTTTAATACTAAAGAAGAAGATATTATTGCTTTAGTGGAAGCTATTAAACGCCATTCTGCATAAAGTATAGTTGGGTAATAGCGGATGAATTGAGTTTTTTTATAATAATAAATATTTCGGTAAATCCGCTCTAACAGATTTTTATAATTCGGTAAGAGGTGGATTAACCAATAATCTCAAACCGTACAAATAGATTAGTAGTTAGTAGGGTCTGTCAGCTAGAGTTAGTTTTTAAGAGATAATTGAGAGTTCAAGAACTGATACCAATTCCGGTTGCACTCTTTATGATGTTAACAGTGAATAGAGAGGATTTGATATAGCGGTTCTCACAAAAGTGAGGAGAGCCTCATGCCCACGGCGGCCTATGCCCTATCCCGGATAGTACCTCATATGAGAGCTTGAAAGGCTATATCATATCAATTCCGTTAGCATCGAAATTATTCATTTCTCTCTGACCTCTCTGTGTTCTCTGTGTTCTCTGTGGTTAAATCATTCCGATGCAACCGGAAACGATATCACGCATCTGAAAGCTAGGGAGTGCGTCAGTTCCTGCAATTTAAAACAAGCCTCTCGACTTCTACTGACGCACCCTACAACTAATATCTTGAACTACGGTTTGACGGAAAAATTTTAGGTTGAAATTTATCGTTTGGTGGGAGGCAGATTTTTGATATTGTTGGTGAGAGTTAGAGATGATTCGTGAACTCGCCCCTACAATTTAATCGATTTAGGAAGAGGTTCTGCAACCGCAACTAATTCCGGTTCCTCTACTTCGATATGTGCTTCTAAAAGCGCCAAATTTCTCATGTTGGATTTATAAAAAGCATCGAATATATCTCCGATTAAAGGTACTGAACCCACGACGGCCTCTAAACTGATATTGTAAATCATTTTTCCGAGGGTTTTGGGCGGGATTTTGAATTGAGTGGCTAAATAAATTAGGTATGCGGAAAACGCGGTATCTACGAGATCCCCAGCACCCGGAACTAAACCGATAAGGGGGTCTAAACCAATGCGAAATTTAGTGCCGGGGATGCCAATGGCGGTATCCATCAGGCGGCTGAGTTTGCGGATGCGGTTGAGGGTAGCGAGACGCTCTATTTTGTTCATATTAGTATTGTTGAATTAGTTTTAAAATTTGCAATCAGTCGCAAGACGGAAAAAAAACATCAAGAAACCGCTCATCTTCCATCTTCGCTAATATGCTGAATTCCCCATTCGTGCATGGCATTAATAATCGGTTTGAGACTTTCGCCCAAAGGCGTTAGCGAATATTCAACTTTTGGCGGCACTTGCAGGTAAATTTCCCGGTGCACAATTCCGTCTGATTCCATTTCCCGCAGTTGCTGCGTCAGCATCTTCTGAGTAATGCCGTTGACAGCTCGCTGCAGCTCGTTAAAGCGCTTGACTCTTTGAAACAACTCCCGCAGAATCAAGACTTTCCAGCGCCCGCCAATCACCTCTAGAGTGCGTTCTACAGGGCAATTTGCCCGATCGACCTTTACTTCTGTGACTTGCATAGTATCTTTTTGGTAAGTACCGCACTTTTAAGTGCGTACTTTCCATAATAGCTTGACTAGGTTTAAAGTAGAAGTATCTCAGAAACACTGATAAAGTTCACTGATACCAGTTTCGTAAAAGAATGGAAATGCAGGCCCGTACTCGGAACCACGAGCGACCTCAGTCATTCCCAATTCTTCAATCTAAAATCTAAAATCTAAAATCTAAAATCGCAGGAGGATTCAGAAAATGATTACCGTCAGAAAAAGTGAAGCAAGAGGACACGCAAATCACGGTTGGCTGGACAGTTACCACACATTTTCTTTTGCCAGCTATTACGATCGCAATTATATGAATTTTCGCTCGTTGCGGGTAATTAACGAGGATGTCGTTAGCCCCGGTAAAGGTTTCGGAACTCACGGACATAAGGACATGGAAATTATCACCTATGTACTGGAAGGAGCATTAGAACACAAAGACAGTTTGGGAACCGGTGCAGCAATCAAACCCGGTGAAGTGCAGCGGATGAGTGCAGGTACTGGTATCCAGCACAGCGAGTTCAATCACTCGCAAACAGAGCCTGTTCATTTGCTACAAATTTGGCTGTTACCAGATACAAATGACTTGCAACCGAGTTACGAACAACGGGAATTTCCCCTAGCCGAAAGGCGCGGACAACTGCGGCTTGTGGCGGCGCGCGATGCGAGAGATGGTGCGGTGAAAGTGCATCAAGATGTCGATTTGTATGCGGCGGTTTTGGATAAAAATTCGCGGGTTTCTCATACTTTGCAGCCAAATCGCCATGCTTGGGTGCAAGTTGCTCGCGGCGCTGTTTTGCTCAACGGTTTGAGTTTAGGAAAAGGTGACGGTGCGGCGGTTAGCGATGAGGCTGAGTTGGTGATTGAAGCGGCGGAAGATGCGGAATTTTTGCTGTTTGATTTGGCATGATATTGCATACTGTACATACTAAGTAAGGTACGCAATACATACCTTACTTAGTTATGAATAGTGATAGGTAATACCAATTTAATAAAGTAGTGCTAGATATTACCCCCCCAACCCCCCCCGCGAGTTCGGGGGGGCTAAAACTTCATCCATGCCACATCTTTAAAAAAATGGTATAAGGTACGCAATGCCCACACTACTTAGTATGGGTTACTACTTAGGAAATAAGTAAATAGGAGGAAGAAAATAACTTTTATTTGTGCTATTTCTTCTAAGAGTAATTGCTGAGGATAAATTTTTATGCAACAAAAACCGATAGCCCGCAAGCACCTTGTTTTGAGCCCGATCACCGGTATAGCAGTCGGCGCGATCGCGGGCGCAGCCCTCGGCTGGATAGCTAATGGCTATTATACTGAGCAGCGTTTGGCTCAAATTTTGATTTGCCGAGAAAAGAATAGAGATAAGCCAGTTGCTATTGTTGAGTCTATTTGCGGTTCCCGATTCTAAATTTTTCTGCTAGCGAGAGGGCTGTGTCAAATATTGTGAGGCGGGTGCGGATGTTGAAAGTTCGATCGCCCAAAACACTCTTCCATCCTCAACCGTCAACGCGCCACAAACCGGAAAAGTTATCCGTCCGTTGATAGGTGGGTATGTTAAATTGACACAATCATGAACTACAGCAGAACAATTCCGGCTATTTTGAGTGCTACGATCGCCCTAAGCTCGTTAGCGGAGCCCTCGAAGAGGATCGCCCTAATTCCACTCACATCACCTCAAATCGCCCTAGCCTTAACCGCCGACGCAGTAAAAACCGTCGCCAAACAAATTACCGTCCGCATCCAAGGGCCAAAAGGCGGTTCAGGAGTAATTTTAGAGAAACAAGGTAGCACATACTATATCCTCACAAACTGGCACGTTGTCGATAAAGCAGGGGATTACGAAGTTGTAACACCCGACGGTGTAGCTCACTCTGTATACTACAGCCTCGTGCGGCGAGTGCCGGGGATGGACTTAGCCGTAGTGCCCTTCAGCAGCCCTCAAACCTACCGCCTCGCTCAATTAGCCAATTCCGCAGCAACCAAGGGAAACAAAGCCTATGTAGCCGGCTGGCCTGCATCCGGCGGTTCCCTGAGACAGCCGATTTTCATCGCCACCGAAGGTCAGCTTACCGGCCGCCAGACTCCCTGGAACGGTTATACTTTGGTATACAATAACTTAGTGAGAGCGGGGATGAGCGGCGGGCCCGTACTCGACGATGCGGGGCGAGTTGTGGCAATTAACGGCATTGTCAGGCTAGAAGAAAATTCGGATAAAATCGTGGCGGCGGGGATAGAAATCAATACTTTCATGAAATGGCGATCGGCTGTTTCCCTGCCGGTAGTTCCCCAATCTCCCACAGCCGGAAACCCGAAAACTCCTGTTAATAATGCGCCTCGGAAGCCGGGAAGCGCGAGATCCTTTGTCGCCACAAATAGCCTCAAAGGATCTTCAGAAGTTGTGAGTTCCCTTGCCCTAGCTTCAGCTTATTTTACTACAGGAAATAGCAACGGCACAATCTCAGTTTGGAATTTTTCCGACGGGCAATTAAAAACTACCCTGCAAGGACACACAGAAGCCGTAAATTCACTCGCAGCTAGTGCGGACGGAAAAGTGTTAGCTAGCGGCAGCGACGACAAAACAGTAAAAATTTGGAATTTAGAAACAGGCGCGGTTGTACGCACTTTGAGCGGGCATTCCGGTGCTGTTTCCAGCGTTGCCATCAGTCCCGACGGCTTGTTTGTCGCGAGTGGCAGTTGGGATAAAACTGTGAAGATTTGGAATGCCAAAACTGGGGAATTGCTGCGGACTTTAACCGGCCATTCTGGACTGGTGAATGCTGTAGCGATTAGCCCGGACAGCAAAATTTTAGCTAGCGGCGGTAAAGACGGTTCAATTAGGTTGTGGAATTTAGCAACAGGTCAACTAATTCGCACGATTGCTGGCAAAAATTTATCTGTTTTGTCCCTAGTTTTTACTCCTGATGGGAAAACTTTGGCTGCGGGAAACAGTAACGGGACAATTGGGTTGTGGAATGTCGGAAACGGGCAGTTAATTCGGCGCTTAAGCGGGCATACTGATGGGGTTTGGTCGCTGGCAATCAGTCGGGATGGAAGTATACTGGTTAGCGGGAGTTGGGATAAGAGCGTGAAATTGTGGGATGTGCGATCGGGCGAATTGAAAGGTAATTTGAGCGGACATTCGGGCTATGTTACGGCTGTGGGAATTAGTGCAGATGCTAAGACTATTGTGAGTGCGGGTTGGTTGGGGGAAATTAAGATTTGGAAAAGGGGAAATTGAGCGGGCGATCGAATGTGCTACGATTAAATGAGAGCGTCATTGAATAACACAAATAGTCACCCAAACTGTCTAATCAAAAGGTGAAAAATGAGTACAACAACTAAATTACCTACAGACACCTGGGTGGTAGCAACATGGGAAGAATTCATCGCAATGGCAGATGACCCAGCTTACAATAAAGCCAAATGCTACTACCGCAACGGACAAATGAGGATTGAAACTATGTCTGTAGGGCCAGATCATTCACGAGATAATGCGATCGCACTTTTCGCAATCAACCTATTTTGTACTATCAAAGGTATCTCTCTTAACGGATTGGATAACTGTAGTTACAGGAAAACAGGAGTGCGAGAGTGTCAGCCAGACGTATCATACTATATCGGAGAAAGAGCGCAATTAGCACCGAGGGGAACTTCGATCGCAAGTCTTGACGTTACCCCACCGCCAGATTTAGTCATAGAAGTTGCTGATTCTACTTTGGCTGATGATATTGGTGAAAAACGGTTGCTTTACGAAGAGCTAAAAGTCGCTGAATATTGGGTACTAGACGTGCAAAAATCCGAAATTATTGCCTTTGCTATTATTGCTGATAATGGCAGTCGGCGGATTGTGCGATCGGAAGTTTTGCCGGGATTAACTATTGCTTTGTTGGAAGAGGCTTTGCGGCGGAGTCGCACTCAAGATCAAGCACAAGTAGGAAATTGGCTGTTAACTCAATTTCAGCAACCATAAATTTGCAAAAGCAATCTCAGCCTTAGCCGAAGCGAGACAACGGCAGCCCTAAACTGGTCGTGCGTTTCTCTGGTACGATCGCCACTTATGATAGATTTGGTTACGGCCGGACTACACTAAAAGACAAAATCAAATTAAAATTTGCGCCATAAATTCGATCGACCCCCACTGTTCGCGTGCTAAGACGCACAGCGCACAAGCGGTTGAGTCACATCTAAAATCTAAAATCTAAAATCGACTGGCTTCGGAAAAATGATAGAAGTAGAACACTTAAGCAAGGATTACGGTTCGACCGCAGCGATCGCGGACGTGTCCTTCTCGGTCGAATCAGGAGAAATTCTCGGTTTTTTGGGGCCCAACGGCGCAGGAAAAACCACAACCATGCGGATTTTGTCGGGATATTTGCCCGCCTCCAGCGGTACTGCCCGCATCGCCGGCCTCGACGTACACGAAAACTCTATGGAAGTCAGACAGCGCATCGGCTATCTGCCGGAAAACCCGCCGCTTTATCCAGAAATGACTGTGGAAGGGTTTCTGTTTTTTGTGGCCAGGATTAAGCAAGTACCGGCGGGCGATCGCGCGCAACGAGTCACATCCGCGATCGAGCGCTGCGGCCTGGTTGATAAGCGCAAAGTTTTAATCCGCAAACTTTCTAAAGGATTTCGGCAACGTGTCGGTATCGCCCAGGCGATCGTCCACGACCCGCCAGTGATTATCTTAGACGAACCAACCGTCGGCCTAGACCCCCGCCAAATCATTGAAGTCCGCAATCTCATCAAAAGCCTCGGCGGCGAGCACACAATCATCCTTTCCACCCACATTCTGCCGGAAGTCAGCATGACTTGCAACCGCGTCACCATCATCAATCGCGGTAAAATCGTCGCTGCGGGTACTCCCGAAAATTTGATGGGAGAGTTGGCCACCGGAGAAGGTTACGAAGTGGAAGTTGAAGGTGAGGCGGATTTGTTGAACAGTCTGCTGTTGCCTTCTTTGGAAAATGTGCAGGGAGTTCGATCGGTCGAATTAATCCCCAAGCAGCAATTTGTAGCAGGTCGTTACCACCTGCGGGCCTTGTGCGAATCGGACATAGAACCCGGACGAGAAATTGCCGCAGCTATTATCGCCTCTGGATTCGGACTCTGCGAAATGCGCCGCAATCAGGCTACTCTCGAAGATGTGTTTTTAAGGCTGACAGCAGCCCAAAATAAACCCGAAGAAACTCTTGTTCACAGCGAACCGGAGGTCGATAGAAATCTGCAAGCGACAGAAATTCAAGACTCGATCGCCGATGTTCATCAATCGGAATCGCAACCGATTGTGGAAAATCTGCCAGTTTCAGATAGGCTAGAGTCGCTCTATGATTCTCATTCAGCATCCGAACCTGTAGAAACAGTAGAGTCGATCGCACATCCTCAGCCTGAATCCCAGCCAATTGTCGAAACAGTAGAGTCGATCGCACATCCTCAGCCTGAATCCCAGCCAATTGTCGAAACAGTAGAGTCGATCGAGCTTTCTCAACCAGAACCGATTGTCGAAACAACAGAGTCGATCGAGCTTTCTCAACCAGAACCGATTGTCGAAACAACAGAGTCTAGAGAACATCCCGAACCAGAATCCATTGTCGAAACAACAGAGTCGATAAAAGGGAATCATCTCAGTTTGGGTGTCACAGGAACCCCAGCATCTGACTCGCCACAGATATCTAAACTAGCAAGCAGGATGCTCACTTTTGTAAAAAATATTTTTCACAAAAGTGAGAGACTCCCGATAGAACCTTCTCCACCAGCACCAGTTGGCGAAAATCTAGAAGTTGTAGAAACAGAAGAGTCGATCGCACATCCCGAACCAGAACCGATGGTCGAGTCGATCGCACATCCCGAACCAGAACCGATGGTCGAGTCGATCGCACATCCCGAACCAGAACCGATGGTCGAGTCGATCGAGCTTTCTCAACCAGAACCGATGGTCGAAAATCTGGCAATTGTCGAAATCGTAGAGTCGATCGCACATCCCGAACCAGAACCGGTTGTCGAGTCTAGAGAAATTTCTCAACCAGAACCGATTGTCGAAAATCTGGCAATTGTCGAAATCGTAGAGTCTAGAGAAATTTCTCAACCAGAACCGGTTGTCGAGTCGATCGAGCTTTCTCAACCAGAACCGATTGTCGAAAATCTGGCAATTGTCGAAATCGTAGAGTCTAGAGAAATTTCTCAACCAGAACCGGTTGTCGAGTCGATCGAGCTTTCTCAACCAGAACCGATTGTCGCAATTGTCGAGTCGATCGCACTTTCTCAACCAGAACAGATTGTCGAGTCAATAGCACTTTCTCAACCAGAACCAATTGTCGAAACAACAGAGTCGATCGCATTTTCTCAACCAGAACAGATTGTTGAAACAATAGAGATAATCAACGATTTAGAACCTGAAGTGCAATCAGTAGCACATTTTCTGGAACTTGTAGAAAGACAAGAATCTAGAGCAAATTTTCAACCAGAACCGATTGTCGAAAATCTCGAAATTCCACAAATCGTAGAATCTAGACAACCTTCTCAGCCAGAACCGATTGTCGAAAATCTCGAAATTCCACAAATCATAGAGTCGAGACAACCTTCTCAACCAGAACCGATTGTCGAAAATCTCGAAATTCCACAAATCGTAGAATCTAGAGAAATTTTTCAACCAGAACCGATTGTCGAAAATCTCGAAATTCCACAAATCGTAGAATCTAGAGAAATTTTTCAACCAGAACCGATTGTTGAAAATCTGCTGATTGTTGAAACAGTAGAGTCGATCGAGTATCCTCAACCAGAACCGGTTGTCGAAAATCTACTCATTGTTGAAACAGTAGAGTCGAGAGAAATTTCTCAACCAGAACCGATTGTCGAAAATCTGCTGATTGTTGAAACAGTAGAGTCGAGAGAAATTTCTCAACCAGAACCGATTGTCGAAAATCTCGAAATTCCACAAATCGTAGAATCTAGACAACCTTCTCAGCCCGAACCGATTGTCGAAAATCTCGAAATTCCACAAATCGTAGAATCTAGACAACCTTCTCAGCCCGAACCGATTGTTGAAAATCTCGAAATTCCACAAATCGTAGAATCTAGAGACATTTCTCAACCAGAAGCGATTGTCGAAAATCTCGAAATTCCACAAATCATAGAGTCGAGACAACCTTCTCAACCAGAACCGATTGTCGAAAATCTCGAAATTCCACAAATCATAGAGTCGAGACAACCTTCTCAACCAGAACCGATTGTCGAAAATATCCAAATTCCACAAATCGTAGAGTCGAGAGAAATTTCTCAACCAGAACCACCCCCAGTTGTAACAAACCGGAAGCTTAAAAAAAAGCCACAACCGACTAGCGATTCTCAACCAGAACCGCCACCCCTTACCAGAAAGCGACAAATAGAAAAAAGTCCCCAAAATACCAAAGACCGCGAACCAAACCCACCAGCCGACAAAACAGAATGAACCAATTACCAACTACCCAATCCCCAATCCCCAATTCCCAGGTTAGTAATGATTAGTAATATCATCGCCATTTATCGCAAAGAACTTCAAAGCTATTTTGCATCGCCATTAGCATACGCCATCGCCGCCGTCTTTTGGCTGATTACCGGCTACTTCTTAATCGCCATTCTCCTCGCCCCCGACGGGTTAATTCCCCAAATCGCCCAGCGAGATCAAATGGGAATTACCGAACCTCCCATCGACGTAGCCTACGAATTTCTCCAACTATTTCTGCGAATCATGGGTTCCCTTTCACTGTTCGTGCTACCCGCACTTTCAATGGGACTTTACGCAGAAGAACGCAAGCGCGGAACCCTAGAACTTTTAGCCACATCGCCCTTAACAAACTGGGCCGTTGCTACGGGCAAACTCCTCGGCGTTTTGACATTTTACACCACAATGTTGTTGCCTTTGCTCTTCTGCGAGGCGATCGCCCTCAGTTCATCAACCCCACCCGTACCCGCCGGTGTCCTCCTGTTAGGACACGGCGGCCTCATCCTCCTAGCAGCAGCAGTATTGTCCCTCGGAATGTTTATTTCCTCCCTCACAGACAGCACAATTTTATCCGCCATCCTCACCTTCACTCTAGTATTATTTCTGTGGGTAATTGATGCCGCCGCCGTCGGCATTAGCGGCCCCTTCGGAGTCGCATTAGCACAGTTATCGCTGCTAACACATTACACCAATCTTGTCAAGGGAGTTTTCGATACCAGCAGTTTAATTATGTTTGCCAGTTACATCATTCTAGGAGTATTTCTCACCGCCCAATCCATTGATGCCTTACGATATCAGCGTTCTTAGAAAGGGAAGGGAAAAGTGGGCGAGGGGGAGAGTGTGAGAGGGAGAGAGTGGGAGAGGGGGAGAGTGGGAGAATTGCTTAATTCCCAATTCCCAATTACTAATTCCCAATTCCCTGCTTGGCCAATGCCCAATTCCCTGGTTGGCCAATGACTAATTACTAATGTTAAATCCTACAAAGTACCTCAAACAATGAGATTGATAAATCCAAAAATAGACTTTGCGTTCAAAAAAATATTCGCTTCCAGCGACAGCAAAGACATCCTAATTAATTTTTTAAACGCCATCCTTTATGAAGCACAGCCAGTCATCGAAGACTTAGAAATAATCAAATCTCAACCAGGAAATCAAACTTTCGGAGTAGACACACAACTAGATGTCAAAGCCACAATAAACGGCGACCGAATCGCCCTCATTGAAATTCAAGTAATCAACGTCCCTTCCTTCGGAACCAGAGTTTTGTACAACGCGGCTAAAACCTACAGCCTGCAATTAACACGAGAAGAACGCTACGAAAGACTCAAAACAGTAATTTCTTTAAAAATTGCCGACTTTGAAATGTTTGGAAACCAACCCGAATTTCTGACGCGATTTGTTTTCAAAGAAAAAGAGCAACAGTTTGATTATCCCGATACTGAAATAGAATTAGTATTTATAGAACTGCCCAAATTCACTAAAGAATTAGCAGAATTAGAAACCACCGCAGACCGATGGATTTACCTTCTCAAAAACACCAGCACTTTGGATACAGTACCAGAAACACTGAGTGCAGTCCCCGAAATTGAGAAAGCTTTGAGAATGGCCAGCGAAGACAAGTTCACTGAAGAAGAATTAAATGAATTGCAGAACCAAGAACTGTGGATTGAAGACCAGCAGATTGCCATAGAGTTAGCAAAAGAACAGGTAACAAAAGCCGCTCATTTATCGTTAATTTTGCGTCAAATCGTGCGGCGTTTAGGCACAATCCAACCAGAAACCGAAAACTGCATCCGTCAATTAGGCGTGCAGGAATTACAAGAATTAGGAGATGCAGTCCTGGATTTTCAACAGCAGTCAGACTTAACAGCTTGGTTGCAGGCTAATGCAATATGAATAACATTCTCGAACCGGAAAATTATCGCCCCATATTTATGTTATGAAAATTAAGAAAACCAATTGGAAATACATTTTTTGGCTGGGCCCCCTCCTCATCGCAGCAGGTTTAACAGCAGCATTTGTATCCGCAGCATGGGAACCCCTGACAGTCGGTTTAGTTATTTCCGGAACGGTGACGATCGCACTTTGGCTGCTATATTTAACTCACGAACAAGGCTTTTGGGGGCAGCGTTCCACCCAAGCCGGCACCAACGCCCTAATTGCTACCATCGCAGTATTTGTGATTCTCGGAATAATTAACTTCATCGCATTTCGCTATCCCCTCCGCATCGACTTAACCGAAAGCCAACAGTTTACCCTCGCCCCCCAGACTAAACAAATACTGCAAAACCTCCAACAACCAGTCAAAGTATGGGTATTTGACCCCATTCAAAATCCCCAAACAAAAGAACTGCTACAAAGCTACAAACGCGAGGGAGGTTCTAAGTTCCAATACGAATTTGTAGACCCGCAGGCGCAACCGGGAAAAGCCAGGGAATTTAGCATTACCAGCATTGGAGAAGTTTACCTGCAATCCGGCGACAAAAAACAAGAGCTGCAAAAAGGCGGCACAGCTTTTGGTAGCGACCCAAATCAAGGTCTGTCAGAGATCAAACTTACCAATGGCTTAGAAGAAATTCTGAGCACTCGCGTTCCTACAGTTTACTTTTTGCAAGGTAAAGGAACGCGCCCGCTGAAAGAAGGTCAAGGCGGAATTGAGCAAGCCCAAAAAGCTCTGAAAGATAAATACTATAACGCCCAAACGCTAAATTTTGCCGAACGCCAAGAAGTTCCCGAAGATGCAGATGCTTTAATTATTGCTGGGCCAGAAAAACCGTTTATCGATGCAGAAATTAAAGCACTAAAAGCTTATCTCGATCGCGGCGGCAGTTTATTCTTAATGGTAGACCCAGCAATTAATACTGGATTGGACAAATTTCTGCAAGAATGGGGCCTAAAATTAGACACCCGTTTGGTCATCGATGCTTCCGGCACCGGTCAAAGATTCGGCCTGGGCCCGACGGTTCCCACAGTCAGGCGCTACGGCGACAATCCGATTACTAAAAGTTTCGGCACCGGCATTTCATTTTATCCGTTTGCGCGTGCTTTGGAAACCACGCCCGTAGCAGGGATAGAAGAACAACCGCTGCTGTGGACGAGTCAGGAAAGTTGGGCGGAAAGCGATTTGACGACTAAGAAATTGGAGTTCGATCAGAAGACCGATCGACAAGGCCCGTTATTATTAGGTGTGGCTTTAGTGCGATCGGGCGCTGACAGCACTCCCTTAAAACCGTCACCCTCGCCTTCCCCATCTCCAACAACTTCACCATCTCCGACAACATCACCATCTCCAACAACTTCACCATCTCCAACAACTTCACCATCTCCAACAACTTCACCATCTCCAACAACTTCGCCGACAGATTCTCCATCGCCGACAGATTCTCCATCTCCAACAACATCTCCATCTCCAACAACATCGCCATCTCCAACAACATCTCCATCTCCAACAACATCGCCGACAGCTTCCCCAATTAGCTACTCGGTGATTGTCTCCCAAGAAGCTACGCCGCCAGTATTACCGACAGCTTCCCCAACACCCACAACATCTCCCGAAAGTTCCCCAACGCCCACACCATCTCCCACAACATCTCCCACAACATCTCCCACAACATCTCCCACACCATCTCCGAAGCCAACCACAACTCCTTCTGTACCATCAAGTTCTCAAAAAACATCGCGCATGGTAGTAATTGGCACATCTCAATTTGTGACTAACGGTTGGTTTGAGCAACAACTCAATAGTGACGTATTTCTCAACTCTGTCAGTTGGTTGAGTAAACCAGACCAACAAAGCCTTTCTATAAGTCCGAAAAAATCTACCAACCGCCGCATTAATATGACTGTCCTCCAAATAGGATTGCTGATTTTAGCTTGGCTAATTTGGCCTTTACTCGGACTGGTAATAGGCGGCACTATTTGGTGGAAGAGAAGATAAATTAATTGACTGTTGTCAGTTGTCAGTTGTCAGTTGTCAGTTGTCAGTTGTCAGTGGGCAATTGTTAATTCTTTACTGTGGCTAATAACAAATAACCAATAACATTAATCAACAGTCAACAGTCAACAGTCAACAGTCAACAGTCAACAATGCCCAATGCCCAATTCCCTGTTTGGCCAATTCCCTGTTTGGCCAATTCCCAATGCCCAATTCCCAGTTATTATGAAATTGCAGAAAAATACATTTGTATTGATAGCCGTCGCGCTAAGCATGATTGGGTTCGTTTCTGTGTACGAAATGCAGGTGTCTCCCCAGCAGGAAGCGGCGAAGGAAAACAAACATAAAATTTTTAATTTTAAGTCCGATCGCATACAATTCTTTACAGTAAAAACTCCCGAAAGAATCTTGACTTTTGAGCGAGTTTATGCTACAAAAGGAGGCAAGTCTAGCTGGGAAATGAAATTGCCGGTGCAAGCGCACGCGAGTGAGGCTTCGGTGGATTTTTTGCTAGACAGGCTGGCGACAGGAAAGAGCGATCGCACGATTAATTCTACCGCGGCTAAACTCCCAGAATACGGTCTAGACAAACCGCAAGCTACAGTCACAGTCAAGCTGGACAACCAGGAAACTCACCGCCTAGTTTTAGGCAAAACAGACTTTAGCGGCCGCTTCTTGTACGCTCTAGCCAATCCGGGGGAAGCGCCCCCTCCAAATTCAGCCGAAAATTTGCCCGTGCTGCTAGTGCCTTTTGACTTTAAAAATGCTGTCAATCGACCTTTGTCAGAATGGAAAAAAGCAGAAGCACCCAAACCAGAGAAATCACCAACACCATCTCCTACTCCAAGTCCTGAGAATCAATAGTTGGGGAGTCGATCGAACTCGATCGCGCGACACAAAACATTCAGACTTACCCAAGAGCACTCTGAGATAGAATTGAAAGAACAAATTCCAAAACCTGTTACATCGAACATTCCTCGCCTAAAATACAGAAAAGTCTAAAGTTAAACTGTATTCAAGCGGCGTGCATTAACCCCAGGAAAGGGCGAATATGTTTCAGACAGCACTCAACCAAGGTACGACAGCAACGGATACAGCGCTTGACGTTGAACTCCGCAAGGTCTTTAAGGTATTTAACGGCGAAACCGCAGTTCGCGGAGTTGACATCAGCATTCGACAAGGAGAATTTTTTAGCATTCTCGGCCCCTCCGGCTGCGGTAAGACTACGACGCTGCGTTTAATCGCTGGCTTCGAGACTCCCTCGGCGGGCGAATTGATGATTCGCGGCCAGTCGATGACTAACACTCCAGCTTACCGCCGTCCGGTAAATACCGTGTTTCAAAGCTACGCTTTGTTCGGACACATGAATGTCTGGGACAATATCGCTTTTGGATTGCGGATTAAAAAGCTGGGGAAAACGGAAATAGAAGAACGGGTACGGGAAGTTTTGCAATTGGTGAAAATGGAATCTTTCGCCAATCGGTTTCCCGGTCAAATGTCGGGCGGCCAGCAGCAGCGGGTGGCTTTGGCGAGAGCTCTGGTAAATCGACCGGCGGTACTGCTGCTAGATGAACCGCTGGGGGCTCTAGATTTGAAGTTGCGGAAGCAGATGCAGTTGGAACTGTCGAATTTGCATCAAGAATTAGGCTTGACTTTTGTGATGGTGACTCACGATCAAGAAGAGGCGATGAGTCTGTCAGACAGGATTGCGGTGATGCACGAGGGCCGGATTGAGCAAATTGGCTCTCCAGAGGAAATTTATGAGTGTCCGCAGACGGCTTTTGTGGCGGATTTTATTGGGGATACGAATTTGTTTTCTGGTACGGTGGAGTCGATCGACCGATCGACTCTCACAGTTCGCACCTCGGCCAATCTGAAAATAATCGTTCAGCAGTCAGATATGTGGAATGGTGTCACAGGCGACTCTGTGGTGGTCAGCGTCCGACCGGAAAAAGTATATTTGAATCTATACCAGCCGGAAGTGTCGGTCAACTGTTTTGAAGGGCGGCTCAAAAATACTATGTATATGGGCACTCACGTTCATTACGTGGTTGAGTTGACTTCTGGCGATAAAATTACGGTGCGCCAGCCAAATACCGGCGGCTCTTTCCCAGACCAAAACACGCCGATTTATGCCTACTGGGGAACTACTGATTGCCTTGCTTTGGGCGATCGATCCTAATGAGGAAGAGGGGGAGAATGGGAGAATGGGAGAGAGGGAGAGGGGGAGAATGGGAGAGGGG
>NZ_CAWPRX010000147.1:0-1353 GCF_963890365.1 Tychonema sp. LEGE 07196
TCACCTGGAAGATTTATTAATTCCGGCAATGGCTGCCCAAAAAACTTTTTATCGCCAACTAAATCTAAGAGATAGGATTCTGACACTACCATTAATGATGGCAGCAATATTAAGTCTCTTATGGCGAGATGTAGCGGGAGTAACAGAATTAACCAGATTATTAAATAGAGAGGGATTTTTATGGTGTGAGCCGCAAGAGATTAGTCAACAAGCATTATCGCAACGATTTTTAACTTTTCCCGCCATTTTATTTGAGAAAGTATTTAAAGAATTATTGCCTCATTTTCGCCGAAAATGGTTAACAAGAAAATCAAGACCACTACCAGATAGCGTACAATTTGCCTTAAAAAGCTTTGATAATATCTGGATAGCTGATGGCTCAACATTAGAAGCATTATTTAAGAAGCTACAAAGTTTATCAGATGTGCCAATTGGTCAATTAGCGGGAAAAATGGGAGTAATCATCGACCTAGTAACTCATCTTCCCGAAGAAATTTGGTTTGGGGAAAATCCGAAACAAGCAGATACTAACTGGGAGGAAGATTTACTAAAAACAGTTAAGCCAAAAACATTACTGTTATTGGACAGAGGCTTCTATCACTTCGCTTTTTGGTCAAAACTCATTTCTAAAGAAATTGGATTTATCACTCGAATAAAGAAAGGTGCATCTTATCAAATCGAGCGGGTATTAACCAATACTTATGAGGTCAAAGACCAGATAATTAAAATAGGTGCAGGTACAAAACAGACACCAGCTTTGACTATAAGATTAGTACAGATTCGCTCCAAGACTTCCTGGCGTTCTTATCTGACAAGTGTCCGAGAACCTGAAATATTGCCCCCCTATGTAGTAGCAGATTTATATCAAAGACGCTGGCGAATTGAAGACGCATTTTGTACAGTAAAAAGATTATTAAATCTCAGCTATTTATGGACAGGTTCATTAAACGGAATTAAGCTCCAAATCTGGGCTACTTGGCTATTTTATGCGGTTTTAGTAGATTTAGGAGATGCGGTGGCAGATGAATTAGGAGTACCAATTGAACGGGTTTCATTAGAAATGATTTATCGGGGGATGTATCATTTTTCGGTGGCCTATCAAAAAGGATTAGCTTCTGACCTAGTTAAGTATTTTGCCGCCGATAAAAATCAAGATTTAGGGATCGTTAAGCGACGACGAAAACCTCATGTCAGGCTAATTATTTCTCCTTTCCCTGGAACTCAAAGAAGTCCCGAACAATTTTTTTTCAATAATAAAGGAACAAATGGAGTCATATTTTAATTGGGTCAACAGGTAAAAAATGAGTAAAATTACTCATTGACAATAGTGCTTTTAGCTTAACTTGTGAGTAA
>NZ_CAWPRX010000148.1:0-6306 GCF_963890365.1 Tychonema sp. LEGE 07196
TTCTCATCACCCAACCAAAAACTCCAAGAATACCCGGTTTCTCGCCCTCGTAAATCTCAGAAACCGGGTTTCTCTCTATATTTCTCATCACCCAACCAAAAACTCCAAGAATACCCGGTTTCTCGCCATCGTAAATCTCAGAAACCGGGTTTCTCTCTATATTTCTCATCACCCAACCAAAAACTCATAGAAACCCGGTTTCTCGCCCCTTTCGTAAATCTCAGAAACCGGGTTTCTCTCTATATTTATCGTCACCCAACCCAAAAACTCAAAGATGTCAAATGGGTTCTATAGCATTTCAAGCGAAAGATGAGGTGCTGCGGGGCATAGGCCCGCGCCGGCCAAACCGGGCTACCTCACAATGCTTGAAAACCGCTATAGCTCTAAAAAACGATGACTGAGAACATCCTGACCGTCTTGAATGACAAATAACAAATAACAAATAACAAATAACAACTAACAAATAACAAATAAATGGCGTTTGTACTTGACAAACGCCATTTTATAGAGTTACAAACGCGGCGTTTTATCTTGTTTAAACGACGCTAACCATTGGCGAAGTTCGTTGGCCGCAATCTCGCGCCCGCCCAAACCAAAGGCTAGAGCAATTCCAACTGCGATCGCCCCTAGCAGCAGCCCGAAAGCTAAATTCACAATATCGCTGCCAATACCCATTTGTTGCAGCGCTAATGCTGCCACAAAAGCAATAATCGCGATGCGAGCCGTTTGGCCCAACAACCGCGCTTGGCGAGTTCCAGAACTAGCAATCAAACTAAACGCTAGGTTCGCCAAATACAAGCCGATCGCAAATACCACCAAACCGGCCAGCACTCTACCTGCAACCAGCACAATACCGCTGACAATCGCCGTCAGCGCCGGAATCCCCAGCACGTCGGTAGCGGCAACCACAGCAAACAGCATGATGCCTACCTGCACCACAATGCCGACAAATTGCGAAGGCGTGCGGGCCGGCAGTTCCGGTTCTTGCAGAATCGTTGCTTCAGGATCGATCGAACTCGGCGGTAGTCGCAGCGGCTGTTTCGGCTGCACTCCCAACCAAGAAAAGACATTGTTAAACCCAATTCCGGTGAGGATATTAGTCACCAAATCGCCAATCCAGCGCCCCAAAATGTAAGCAACTGCCAGAATTATGGCTGCTGTGAAAATGTTGGGAAGCGCGCCCAGAATCGTGTTGAGCATCGCGATGGCCGGCAGCGAAATCGCTTGGATGTCCAAAGCGTTCAAAGCTGCGATCGCCGTGGGAATCAAAATCAACACGTAGACGATCGTACCGATAATCCACGACAGCGATTGTCCGCCCGAACTCCGGGAAATACCAAACCGAGCGCCCAAACTGTCCGCCCCAGCAGCAGCCAGCAGATTCGTAACAATCCGCTGCACCACTTGAGCCAGCAGCCAGCCGATAAACCCAATCAGCAAAGCTTCCAGGATTTTCGGAATTGCCGCCAAAATTTGGTTGAGCAAATTATTAACTGGTAGCAAAGCCTGCTGCAAATCCAGCGATTCGAGAACCAACGGCAAAAACAGCAGAAAAATGAACCAGTACAGCGCATTCGCCAGAGTCTCGCTCAGCAGCAAAGGATTCTCGCTTGGTGCAGTACCCACCTGCTGGTTCAAGCGCTCGTCTACGCCAAAAGTCCGCATCGCCCGCGATAGAGCCAATTTGGCAATTGTCGCCAACACCCAAGCAATCCCCAGAAAAATTAGGGCTTTGGCTAACTTCGGCAAAGCACCAGCAATTTGATTGAGAAAAGTATTGAGAGGTTGCGAGACAGCCGTTAAATTGAGCCGGTTGAAAAAGGCAACTAGGAAAAAGATAAAAATGATCCAGAATACCGCAGCGGAAATCCATTTTTCCACTTGCGGGGAGCCTTCTCCTGCAGGACGGCCAGTAATCCAACCAGCCAGTCGGTTGTCTATGGTAGTCTTCTTGAGCAATCCCCCGACTAAAGATGAGACAAGGGCTGATACGATCAAGCCAATTAGCAGGATACCGATGGCCCAGAGGAGATTTTCCAGGTTTGAACTCACCACAAAATCGTTAAATCCGCGTTCGGCATCTGTCAGAGGATTCGGGGTGGGTTGGACTTGCGCCAAAAGGCGTAGCGTAGCGGGGCGTAAGCCATCGGACATAACCGCTATTGGACTAGATATCTGTTGAGTTATTTCTTGCCAAGTTTGATTCATTTTTTTCTCAGGTTGATGTCACATTTGACAAGGCAGATAAAAAACTGTCAGAATACGCTTCTAGCTTGCAGGTTTTCATGTCAATTCGTCAAGTTTTCGAGCAATCAATTGAAATTGGCGCTGCAGCCACCTTGGTGGAGCGCTGTATAGTCGATCGCACTTTGATGCACAAGTGGCTCAATCCCATGCTGCGCTGCGAACCCGAGGGCGAGTGGGATACTGCTGTGGGAAGCCGCAGCTTGTTCATCATAAAAATTCCGGTTTTGCAACCCACTTTAAACAGCGTGGTGTTAGAGCGACAACCCGGTTTAATTGTTTGGGGGTTTGACGGATTTTTCCAAGGGTGCGATCGTTGGGAATGCCAGCCCCACATCCAAGGAACTCTTTTGATTAACCGCTTTGAATTTCAAATCCCCAATCCTTTAATTAGATTTGGTTTCAATAGCTTTGCAGCTTCTTTGACAAAAAAAGACATGAAAGACCAACTCCGCCGACTCAAACGAGTAGCGGAGCAATTATCTCAAGAAATTAGTAATAGCTAATTGGTATTATTTACTTCCCAGCCCCCGGTGATGAATTTGGCTGACAAATCATTTGTCTTGCTTGACCAGCAGTATTTTGCAAAGCTGGGGAATTCTTATAGATATCCTGCATATCTTGCAAATCTTTGATGACTCGCTGATAGATTACCATCGCTTGATCTCCATTCACTTCTAAAGCGGCAGGCCCGTAATTTTGAATCACTTCGATCAGCGATATTTTGCCATCTTTAGAAGCTGCGACTAAAGCATCGCGCAGTGCCGGCGCGCTTTGCAGCCGAGTTGTCGGCGTATAAGCAACCTCGCCCAATTCTTTGAAAACAATTTCCCCAAAATAAGTATTTGCCAACCGCATTACTAATTGGGAATCTAAAGCCACTTCTCGCGTTAATATTTCGCGCACCGCCTCCGGTTTTTGTTTGGCAAGATTCAGAACGCTTTGCAGTTGAGGTGATGCTGTGCCGGTTTGTGCAAAGCTTTGCAAGTCGCTCATCGGTAAAGTTACGTCAACAGCACCGTATTTTACGGTAACATTGTCTAGTGCAAAGGCTTTGGCGCTGCTCAGAAATACTGCACTTGTCGAGAGCAAAAGTGCCAAACCTAATGATAAAGACTTTGACATTCTTTTGGTAAAATCGGCTGACTGCGGTTGCATTTTGTTCGGATAACTTTGTTGAAACTTAAAGTTCATGGGTTTGTGCCTCTTTACGTCAAAATACAGTTTCGATCGATCGTCTCTGCGGGTATCTGTCGAGAAAGTCGAGTCAGGAGTTCCGTAAATGACATAGTATTTTACAGTCAGGTCGAGCAAATGTAACCTATCAAAAGATAGGTGTTAATTTCTCGGTTATATGTTATGTCCAGATTTGCAAAAATTCGATCGAACTTTGTAAAACTTATCGAGTGTAGCTTGGGGTGCGATGTTGTGCGATCGCCCATTTAAGTTAGTTCCGATCGAGCCTTGCGAGCAATTGGCGAATTGCAGCAGCATCCTCAGCATTCGGAGCATTTGTCAGGTATAGTTCCAAGTCGTGCCGCGCCTCAGCAAAACGCCCAATTTGATAGAAAAGAATTCCGCGATCGCGCCTTTCCAACAGCGCATTGGGAAACAACAGCAAAATCCGTTCGATCGCCCCCAACACCCTCAAAGCATCACGCTGTTGCAAATAAATCGCCTTCAAATTTCCCAGCATTCGCCCCAACAACTGCCGCGTACTTACCGGGGCTAGAAAAGCCGGTTGCAACTCCATCGGTTGACCGTAAATTTGAGAAAGTCTCCCTTGACAATCTTCAGGAAATAGTATCTCGCCACCATTAAACGCATCCACAAAAATCCCAGCATCTTCAAAATCCGGCTTAATTAAAAAATGTCCCGGCATCCCAATCCCCACCATCGGAAAATCAATGCGCTTAGCCACCTCCAAATAAACCAGAGATAAAGAAATCGGAATCCCAGTACGGCGATCGAGCACTTGATTCAAAAAGCTATTGCGGGGGTCATAATAATCAGCATCATTCCCAGAAAATTCCAAATCTTCATACAAATAGCCGTTAATAGTTTGAATGATCCGCAGCGGATAATTCTGTGGCGGGAGGCGCAAACGCACTCGATCGGCGATCGAATCGAGAACATTTAAATACGCTTGAAGCTCTAAATTCGGGTATTCCTCCAAAGCCACATACAAAGCAGCTTTCGCCAGGTCGATCGAGTTGTCGGGCTGACTAATTTCTTGGTAAAAAAGTTGTCGGGCGATCGTCAAATCCATAATAATAATTTACTCAACATTAATTAACATTTTATCCGCATATCCTGTCACCCAAAAACCCTCAACAAAACCTCTCTTTTCCTCCTCTCTGCGTTCTCTGCGCCCTCTGCGGTAAAAAAAACAGCATATCCTGTCACCAAAAAACCCTCAACAAAACCTCTCTTTTCCTCCTCTCTGCGTTCTCTGCGCCCTCTGCGGTAAAAAAAACAGTTTTGTATGTAACGCACACCTTCAAATCCCGTGACTTTTACCAATCACCCAACTGCGGCGAAAAATCCTAGCCAGAGTCGATTCTTCCAAAGCAAAATAGATAGGTCTGCCGTGAGGACAAGTACGCGGATTGCGAGTTTGTTGCCATTCATTCAACAAATTTTGCATTTGGAAAAGACTCAAAGAAGTGCCGTTGCGAATAGCGCTGCGACAAGCAGTAGCAACTTGAGCAGCTTGCAAATCTGCGACTTTACTGAGCTCAAAAAGCGCCGCCGCACAGTCATCTCGATCGGCTAACAATTCAGGAACTTCTCGCGCCGCCCATAGCTGTTCGCCAAATATTTCTACTTCCAAACCCAAGCGGGATAAATTCTCAATTTGCAGCGCTGATAATTGACTGAGAATTACTGGTTTTTCGAGATGTTTTAGCTGCCAAGCCGCACACAATTTCTCGTACAAGACGCGCTCGTGAGCGATGTGTTGTTCTATCAACCACATTCCGCTGGAATGTTCCGCCACAATGTAAGTATTGTGAACTTGTGCGATCGCCCTCAGTTCCATCAATCCTATTTTAGGATTTTTTGGATCTTCGTCGCCTTCATCGTTTTGCCGATCGCCAATTCCTACACTGTAAGCACTTTTTTGTTCCGATGCCTTCAGCAATTGTCCCACGCGATCGGGAATATGTGGCGCTGGCAAAACTTCATCATTCAAGTGCAAAGCCCGATCGATTGCCGCGCTAACTTGTGATTGCCAAAAACTCGGATCGTGCAGATAAATTTCCGCTTTAGCCGGGTGGCGGTTCCAGTCGATTTCTGAGGGGGAGATTTGCAGGTGAACAAAACACACGGGATAGCGATCGCGCGGACAAGTACGGGCGAAGGCGCTGAGAATAGTTTGCTCTAATTCGGGCGATCGCACAACCCGCCGGTTCACCGCCACCTTCACCCAATCCGGCCGCCTGCGGTGACAGCGATCGGGCAAACCAATTACTAACTCCAGAGATTGGGAATTAGGAATTGGGAATTGGGCATCGGGCATTGGGAATTGGTAACTCGCCCCTGTTTTTGACAACAATAATTGCGCCTGTGCGAAACTATCTGGCGATTTATTCTTTTCAGAAACTGAAGGCAAATCTAACTTTAAATATTGCAAATCGCTTGCTCGCACGCCGCGCACAAATTGAGGTAAAATTTGTTCCGCTGTACTGCTAGGAGTGACGTAGAAACAAGCAGTATTTCCTTGACGCAACTGCCAATTAACGTGCGGGTGACAAATAGCAATTTGCTGAATGATTGATTGGATCGATCGCATTTGCTGTGCCGGAGTCAAAAAAGTGCGGCGCACAGGCCAATTGCCAAACAAATCAGCCACACTCACCACCGTACCAGGCGCGATCGCCACTGTTTCCACCTCCACAGCAACACCTGTCCTGCTGTAAACCACCCGCCAGCCCGATCGAGCATTTTCAACTGCTTCCTTCTTAAACGATGAATTCTCAACTCCCTCCCTTAATAAGGGGGGGCTGGGGGGGGGTGAATTTGGGATTGAGCAATATTTCTAGCTGGTTCTGCTGTTTGTTG
>NZ_CAWPRX010000149.1:0-6269 GCF_963890365.1 Tychonema sp. LEGE 07196
ATCTATTATAACAACCCTAAATCATTTGTGAATTTCTTACTCCCTCCCCGCGAGTTCGGGGAGGGTTGGGGTGGGGTGCACTCTATTTTTGCAAGAGTTCTAATGTAGGTTAACGCGGATTAACGCGGATAATTTAAGATAGTGTATTGTTGTCAAAATTAGCATGGCCAAACAGCGATCGAAATCTGAGTTACCGACTAAGATGTGTCCTGTGTGCGATCGACCTTTTACCTGGCGCAAAAAATGGGCCGACTGCTGGGATGAGGTGAAATACTGTTCCGATCGCTGTCGCCGCCGTCGCAACAGTTCAGAAAATTAAAAATGTTTTGCTCTTTGCCTAACAAAAGCTAAGATTGCAAAAGAAAAATTTTACGGTTAAAAGTATGGCATCGCAACAAGTGCAACCAAAGTTAGTTATTCACGGCGGTGCCGGTAGTTCTCTACACAGCAAGGGCGGAATTGAGGCGGTTCGCAAATCGCTTTATGATGTTTTGGAGGCCGTTTATCCGCTGCTCAAAGACGGTGCGAGTGCGGTAGATGCGGTGATACAAGGCTGTCGGTTGTTGGAAGATGACCCGCGATTTAATGCCGGTACCGGTTCTGTGGTGCAGTCGGACGGGCAAATTCGGATGAGTGCTTCGCTGATGGACGGTTTGCTGCAGCGTTTCAGCGGCGCGATTAATGTTTCTCGGGTTCAAAATCCGATCGAACTTGCTAAGTTTTTGCAGGCTTCGGACGATCGGGTATTGTCTGATTTTGGGGCGGCGGAATTGCTGCGAGAACTTCATTTGCCGATTTACGATCCGATGACGGATTTGCGTTTGCACGAGTGGATGCAGGAACGCCAAGGTAATTTTAACAAAGCAATGGCTACTGTGGTGGCGGAACCTGCGGGTGTTGGTACGATCGGAGTTGTAGCTTTGGATTCCGGGGGACGTTTGGCTGCTGGAACTTCGACTGGCGGCAAGGGTTTTGAACGGATCGGGCGGGTTAGCGACTCGGCGATGCCGGCGGGAAATTACGCGACGGCTAATGCGGCGGTTAGCTGTACGGGTATCGGCGAGCACATTATGGATGAGTGTTTGGCGGCGCGGATTGTGATTCGGGTAACGGATGGTTTGAGTTTGAAGGCTGCTTTTGAGCGTTCTTTTGCGGAAGCTGACTCGCGCCAGCGGGATTTTGGGGCGATCGGAATTGATGTTAGCGGTGCGATCGCGATCGGCAAAACTAGCGAGGTAATTCTGGGTGCTTTTCATGACGGTACGCAAATGGGCGATACTTTGGAATCCAACCAGGGAACGCTGGTTTTTGTTGCTTAGTAGAAAAGCCGTTTGATTTTCGGTAACAAAAATCAGGACACAGCCACAAAAATTAGAATAAAATAGTGCTTTGTCCCTGGGGGAATCCTGGTATTTTCTATCATGCCCGGTGGGTAGATCGCAATCAAATTCGTTCGCGCGTGTGGACTTCATATCGTTTCCGGTTGGATCGGAATGATTTAACCGCAGAGTACACAGAGTACACAGAGTCCGAGAATATATATCTGAATCATTCCGATGCTACCAGATTTGATATCAGTCCGCAGAATTTTGGATTTTACGGACTAAATTCCGCACGCGCGAACCGTTTTTGTATTTACCAGGATAGGCTAGTTTTAATAATTGGTATTAGAGGGATGATTCTAGCAATAATTATTGAAATTAATATTAAATTCGCAACTGCCAAAGTTTAACTGTACCATTCTCGCTGCCGCTAACCAGAGTTTCGCCCAAAAGCCCGATCGCCAACGCCGACACAGGGCCAGAATTTCCCTCCAAAGACTGCAGCAATTCGCCGCCAAGATTCCAAAGTCTGACAGTACCGTCAAAACATCCCACCGCAAAGTATTTCCCGTCGGGGCTAATGGCGGCGGAAGTGATGCGAATTCCTGTTTCCATAGAATGCAATAATTCGCCTGTTTGCAAATTCCACAGGGCGAGATTTTTGTAGCCGTAACTGACAAGAATTTGGCTATCGGGAGTAATTGCTACATAATTTTCGCTGCCAAAAGTTCGCCTAACTTCTCCCCCCGGCAGTTCCCACAAAGTGACGGTGGCGCGACAGAAACCGCTGGCTGCATTGAGGCCGCTGGCTACTAACATTTTGCCGTTTGGACTCAGGGCGATCGCACTTATATCATCTCCTTGATAGCCTTCCAAAACTTGCAGCAGTTGGCCGCTGTTGAGGTGCTGAAGCTTGACAGTGCCTCTGGTGGTGCCGATCGCCAAAATTTGCCAGTCGGGGCTCACAGCGACGGATTCGTGGCGGTGTACCTCTGCTAAACGCTTCAGCAGTTCGCCGTTTTGCAGGTTCCAGAGTTTGACTGTGCCCGCGCGCGATCGTGTCAGCAGCGTTTTGCTAGCGGGGCTGAAAGCAACTAACAACACGGCTGTTGAATGTCCGCAAATAGTCCGCAACAGTTCCCCGCTGTGCAAACTCCAAACCTTCACTGTACTGTCGTGGGAACCGGTTGCGAGTAATTGTCCGTCGGGACTGATCGCAGCGGAGAGAATGCTGTCTGAATGCTGGAGAGTGGCTTTTAAGGTTGCGCCGGATAAGGTTTTTCGTTGTTTTTTATACCCGGCTATATCCAGCCAGTCGATCGCATCTCTCCAATTTTTGAGAGCATTTCTCGGCCGATTTGTCAGCGTTTCTATATATCGATACAAAGTTTTGGATAAGTCAACCTCTACACCTTTGATTTGTTTGTTGAGAAGTGCCGCTATTTCGGCCGGGCTGCACCCGCACAGCAAGCCGCACAAATGCCTTTTTTCCACTGGTGTCAGCCCTCTTCTGGTGTGGGGGGCAAATTCTTGTTTGGCGTTTGCTAAGTCGCTGTAAAGCTTTTCGATGTCCCAGTCGCGGGTAGCCCGTGTAAAAGGTTCTTCTGGTCGATCGAGGTTTGAGGGTGTCATTTGTGGCAGTCGCGATCGAGTTCCTAGTCAAAATCCTAACCAAAATCCTAACATTCGCTGTGCGCGATCGGATTGCTTTCACCGCTAATCTATTTTTAACACAGCAAACAGCCAAAAGAGTTTCGGGTTAAAAATTCCTTTTAATCCTAACATTGACAGTTTGCCAAATAACTATAAATCAACGGAAAAACATAAAATGTCTGGAATTGCGATCGTCTTATTTTTTGGTCTGGGTTTTCTTTTAGCTACTGTTGGCTATATCTGGGGATTAGTTCAAGCTTTCCAAGAAGAAGTAGTTTGGGGATTACTTTACTGGTTTATTCCATTTGCTTCCTTAATTTTTTATATTAAGAAATGGAGCAATAAAAAAATCAGAAAAACACTTTTGATTCAACTAGCTGCATAGCCAATGTTTTTATTAGGAGGCATTATTACTGTGGTAAGTTATGGCGCAGAGTTTCCAAAATTGGTTCAGTCTGGAACCATAACCGTAAACCAAGGATCTAGCGAGCAATCGCCCTCTTCTTTTCCTTCAGATTTCAGCATTTCTTCATCCCCAAATCAAGAGCAATCTCCTGCTTCCAAGCAATCTCCAAGTTCCGAATCATCCCCTCAATTTTCACCAGCACCTATTTCTGAGCCTACTTCTGCTACTGTTAGCGCTCAACAAGGTGATTTCAAACAATTGATGAAACTCGGCTATGCCTACTACGCACAGGGAGAATATCAAACAGCTTTAATCTATTTTAAGAGAGCTTTACAAGCACGTCCGGGCGATGGCTATGCTCTCAAAGCCATTGACAATACCAAAAAGGCGATCGTCCAAGCAAAGGCTAAATAATCCACGTACACATTCACTTAAAATTAATTAAACATAAAATCATGAAACAGACATCAGATAAACTAGAATTCGTTGAAATGTCCGCATTTTGGATACAGCTATTTGTTGGCGGGAGTTTTTTGTTTTTCGGTGTGTTTGCAGTTTTGTTTTCTGGCGGTTTTTTCGCTATTTTATTTGCCCTCATTGGTTTGCTGTTAGTGATATTTGTAGAGATAGAGACCATTACATTTGACAAAAATCTCGGTAACATGACGATCGATCGGCATAAACCACTCATGGTCAAAATAAAATTTATCAAACAGTTACTTCAACGTATTTTACGCAGGGAAATAGAGCATACGAAAATTAGGAAATACCTACTTCAAGATATTTCAGGTGTGGAAATACAGGAAATGTCAGATAGTGAAAGTAATAAATATCGTATCTGTCTTGTGTTGCACTCAGGTAAGCAGCGTGTTCCTCTCACTTCTGGTTTTACTACTGGTAGTTTGGGAGGCTATCATAAAAAAGCTGAAGTGATTGCGACCTTTTTGGATATCCGAAATTACGGTATTGACGGCTTTCCTGCAGACAACTCTAACGAACTTAAATGGGAGACTATAGCAGAGGAAATTACCCACTGGGAAACTGCAATCAAAAGTGATTCTAATGATGCTGATGCTCACCTGAGATTGGGATTAGCTTTGATGCTTCAAGACAAAACAAAAAATAAAGAACAAGCAATGGGCTATCTAAAACAGGCCGAGACTTTGTTCAAAGCTCAAGGCTGTGACGAAGAAGCTATGCAGGCTGCTCAACTTTACGGCGCGGTTTATTGGGGAATGCTGGGAAAGTGAAGTTCAGATGCAGTCTTGGATACACTCTGACTGAAGAAACCGGTTGTTTTTGCGAAAAGACACCTTGTAATCTGCAGATTCGGTAAAAAGTCCGGTTTCTCGGTTTTATCTAAGTCCTAATTATCCAACATCTAAGCTTTACAGCCAAGTTTGAATAAACGCTTGTGGGGAGGAGTAGGGTTTGGCAACTTAGCCACCCTAAACATACAATAATTATGACTTTTATGAATTTAATTAATGAATTATATGAATTGACCTGAAAAGAAAACTGTTTGATAATTGTAGTTAAGACCTTTTCTGTAGAAATAACAGGAAAACTAAAGTTCTCAGTCAAAACTCTAGAAAATTTGTATCTTGCCGCTTCGGGAAATAGAGGAGTATGGCAGATGTTTAATTTATTAAATCTTCGTTTCTAAATAACCTGGTTGGCAAAATCCCAATATCGACTTATGAAAGTTATCAAGCAAACACCAACTCAACTAACAATTCAAACTTGTAGATTCTGGGATGGTTTGTTATTAATTTCTCCTTTTATCGTAATTGGCTTAGGGCAGATTGTTTTCGCGTCAAATTGGATAGGTGGAGGTATATTTTTGTTGTTTTCGCTGTGTTTGTTGGACGGCGCAATAGATGAAATCTATATTTTTGATAAAAGTTGTGACAAAATGACCCTAAAACGACGGGGTTTGTGGCTGAATCGCGTTACACAAGGCTCAACTCGCAATATTTGTGCGGTGGAATTAAACGCAATAGCAGATAGCGAGGGGAATTTCAGCTACTCTGTTGATTTGTTGATGTTGGGGGGCGATCGCGTTTGTTTGGGAAGTAATGCGATCGCCAAAGAACAGCAAAAAACTGTTGACTTGATTTGCGAGTATCTGAATTTAGCACCGCACAAGTCAGCGATCGGGATTAAAAAGGAGAAAATTGTGTTATTTTGAGGCGCACAGTCTCATATTTATTTCTAAAGCTGTTGATGGTAGCTCAAGCTCTAATTGCTGAGATTTTTCAACGTTTTTATGCGCTTATTTAAGATTATTCGCCGCGCCACAGCCTATCTCAAACCAAGGCGCAAGTAAACTCGTGATATTAGTTGTAGGCGAGAAATTTTTAAGCTAATCTATGAATAATACAAAATCCGACTTCAGTACCGCCTTGATTCTTTAGTGCTTCTGGCCTAGAAGGACAGGAAAGTTTGGGATGCGTTTCAACCGCCCGCTAAGAGAGGAGTTGTTGGCGCGGATTGGGTTGAATCGCTGTTACGCATCAATTTTTGGGAGAGTCTGCGAGTAAGCTGTTGCTTATATAGATTGTGTAGGGCGATTGAGGGGGAGAAGGGGAGAAGGGGAGAAAGGGAGAGGGGGAGAAAGGGAGAGGGCGATCGCACTAAGGAATGAAAATTTAATAATATCAAATTCTTTCTTCATCGGAATAGTAAATTCACTGTTAACTGTTGACTGTTGACTGTTGACTGTTAAAATCATTCCGATGCAACCGGAAACGATATAATACAATACGGTTCAGTTAAGGGCTATGCAGTGCTTAAAACAATAAATACAGGAGGATTCATGATGATTCCAGTACCTCTATGCTTAACTTGTTTAGAGCGAAATTTTGAGACAGGCTTTTTGACAACTC
>NZ_CAWPRX010000150.1:0-63424 GCF_963890365.1 Tychonema sp. LEGE 07196
CTAGGGGGGGTTCCGAAACAGGGGCTGTTGAACCCAGTCCCCCACCTTACCAAGGGGGGGCTAGGGGGGGTTCCGATTGGAGTCAGAAAGTAGCGGTAATTTTGGGAAATGGCGGGGCGGCGAGGGCTGTTGTGGCTGGATGCGCTCAATTGGGATGTGCCGAGATTCACGTTGTCGGCCGCAGCGCCCAAAATTTAGCGGAATTTCAGCAGAGTTGGGTAAATTCTCCGATGCCGGTGCAAAATTTGCAGGTGCATACTTGGGATAATTTGTCAATGTTGATTTCGCAGGCGGATTTGCTGGTGAATACGACTCCTGTGGGGATGCACCCGCACGGGGAAAAGTCGCCGGTTTCTGCTGCTGCGCTCGATCGACTGGCCGCAGGTGCGATCGCCTACGATCTAATTTACACCCCGAATCCGACTCAGTTTCTCAAAGATGCACAGCAAAGAGGGGCGCTAGCTATTGACGGACTCGAAATGCTCGTTCAACAAGGAGCAGCCGCCTTGAAAATTTGGCTGGACACAGAATCAGTCCCAGTCGATGTGATGCGCCAAGCATTGCGGCAGCATTTAGGCTTAGACTGATGCTATTTGTCTGGCGGTAGGGAAACCGCGCAGTGCTGTTTCCCTGAAGATGTTGAAAATTAGATCGTGAATTCGCGCTAAGCTGGGAATTAAAATATACTTGCGCTGCAATTTATGAAATTTCGAGCTATCAGTCTTTTTTTTGCTACTTGCGCGATCGCAATTTTTAGTTTGGTATACACTCCGCCCGCTTGGGCTCTGACACAGATCAAACTTTCAGATCTTTCTTATCGCGAATGTCCGGCCGAAATGGCAGAAGGAACAGTCACTAGCGGCAGTTCTATGGAAGCTAACTGCTTTTTGATTACAGGGAAAGCTGAAAATAGCAGCGGCAAACCAGTTGTCAATGCGGATATTTTCGGCCGCATTTATGATGCCGACGACAATCCGGTAATGCAAAACCGGACTCGCTTGGGTTCTATCGAAGAAGTTCCTCCCGGAGTTAGCGATTTTCAGCTCAGAATTTCGGTGTCGAGCAATCAGCGAACACCTTTGAAGCTCAAGCAATTTAAAGCTACAGGTTTTACTGGCGTGGTTCGCCGCTAACAAAACTATTTGAGCTTTTGGGTGGGCTACTCTGAAATTGCGATGCAGTTTTCGATTTTTGCTTGTAGATTTTAGATTGTTGAGTGGCTGGCAATTTCTAATTTCTAATTTACAACGAAGAACTCCCCAGCTTTTCAACCGGGGAGTTCATTTAAGAAGGTCAAATCTAAAATTTAGTTGCCTGCAGCTACGTCTGCCAAACAATTTACGCTTGCTGCTTAACAAATTAAGCTTTTTTAACTACAAGGCTGTTTGCAAGCTGGTTAAAAGACCGATCAAGAATTCCGAGCCAAACTGAAGTAAAAAGAATGCAATCAGCGGCGAAAAGTCAATCCCTCCTAAAGGTGGAATAATCGATCGGAACAGATTTAGGTAAGGATCTGTAAGCTGACTCAAAATCGAAAACGGGGGATCGTACCAATTGATGTTGGGGAACCAGCTTAAGAGCACCCTAGCAATCATTAGGAATGTATAGATTTGCAGAAATGTGGACAGCGTGGTTGCCAAAAGACCTATGGAATAACTCATATATTCTGCTTGAAGTTTGAGTAAAGTTTACAGACGCTTCAGCTTTAAGCTTAGCATAGCTGCGGGAGCGGGCGAGGGTGGGAGCATCCCGATTTGGTAAAAATGTTGTTTGGGAATGCGATTTTCCGGCTCGCTTGTGTTTGTCTCTGGCTTCGTGCTGTGCAAGCGAAACACTCCGGCGTGAAAGTCGATCGCCCGGATGCAACTGGCATACTAATCTAAAATTTTAAATTGATTCAGGAGTCTCGGGCGATCGAACCCTCGCTGGTGTGCGCTGGCCCATTCCCGTTGACATCGCCTAGTTGCAGCCGCACGTCATCGATGGTCTGATTTAGCTGGGCAATTTTATCTTCCAAACTCAGCCTTGCTACTTCCATCCCTTCGGCTTCGAGTTGGCTGGCTTTTTTCTGGCGGATCTTTCTTACCTCTGCTTCTGAAGGTTCACTCAGCAAAGCTTCCGCAGCGCGCCGCGACAGCAAAGCGCCGACAAATGCGCCCACCAAGCCACCAACTGCGGCTCCGGCAATGAATCCCCCTGTAAAACCTTCTCGATTGCTCATGGCTCAACTCAACTGCGCGATATTTCCGTAATTTATTTATTTTGACACTATCGGCTGGAGAAACTGGCAGACGATCGTTCAATTTTAGATTTTAGATGGAGATAGCGATCGGGCAAAGGAGCTGGAGGGACAAAACCCAAAGGAACATCAACTCGGTTAATTACCGGGTAAGGCGAGAATTCCCACTTCGGAGTTGAAGCGGATCATTTCCAAAGAGCGATCGCCATAAAGGTCTTCAATGTGCTCCTTGCAGCACTCGATCGCGAAATCGTTCAACTCGGCCGGCTCAATCCCGTACATCTCCTCAAACACCTCAGAGTCTACCCGACAAAAGCGCGGTCGATCGGCATATATTCCGCATTCTCGCGTACTTCTGTCAAAATTGATACACCAACCGTCATCTCCGACCAAGCTCAAGTATAGCTCTAATTCCTCAGCAGACAAATACTCGTCTAAGTCAGGGCGCTCTGTTGGTTCTAGGTAACAACAAGCACCGCATTGTTTTACGCAACGCCAATTCGCCATAGTTCGATTTTAGATTTTAGATTTTAGATTTTAGATACTTCGGCTTGCTTCGGCTAGGCCAGCGGACAAGTCGCGAGTGTACAAGTTTTAGAGTTTAGATACGGCGACGGAGGCCTACAAGTTTGAGATTTTAGATTGGGCCCGCTAGCGGGAAAATCGGAAACCCCAGAATATTTCAGCTTTTGGTAGTATATCAAGTGCCAGCGCCGGAGGCGGGAAAGTCCCGGCTGCGGATGCGTACAAAATCCTGGTTTACTCGCTCGCTCGTTCATTAGTTCCTCTCGGATTCTCTTCCCCTATCGAGCAATAGAGGAGTTTTTGACCGGAATGCGCGATCGCTGGGAGGTCGATCGTTCTTTACATTTTGTTGAATTTTGTAAACTTCCTTAAAAAATAGGGACAATAGCCCGGTAAAATCAGAAGCGGATTTTCTAATTGAACAATCTAGACTTAATAACTACAGTCAGGAGGACACATGGACTTTATAACCGATCTTTTCAGCGGCCTCGACGGTGTAAACTACCAACTCATTGTTCAAGTAGCTTTACTCGCAGCAGTCGTGCTTTCGGGCCCGATCGTGATTTTTCTATTGGCCGCTAAAGGCGGCGATCTGTAATTATAGCACGCTAGGTGGCGATCGAGAGTTGGGAGTTTTGGTTTTAAATGTGATGCACTCATTCCCAAAGCTCGATCGGCAATCGATTTGAGATTTTCCATTTTTCGATTTGAGATTGGGGCATTGAAGGATTGATATCATGTCCGCTCAATTAACCACACGCGCGTCAGGTTCGTAGTGCGGGCGACCGTCCGCTCTTCCAACAGGTTCGTAGTGCGGACGACCGTCGGCTCTTAAACAAAGGAGTTTCGGGCGCACTACAAACCGTTTTTGTTAGAGTAATCAATCCGACATGAGATGAGGGATCGGTGAGTATCTCCTATGAGAGATCGAACTGCGATCGCATCTAAAATTTAAGCTCGATCGCAACAGTTCGAGCCAAAATAATTTAGATAGGCGGGAAAGAGCCTTTCTTTACCCGCGACTTCTAGAAAAAAAGAAGTGTGGCAGATGTTTGAGTTATTAATTAACAACTGCTAAATCAAATACCGAGGGCGTGTTTAGCAGTTTGAATCAAATTCTCAAAAAAAGGTAAAGATACATCGACTTCTCTAGCATCGAGGCGGGAGTTGCCCAACAAACCGATGTTTTGTCCCGGTGCAACAGCCAAAACTTGCCCTTGAGAGTTGCGAATTCTCAACTCCTCTTGAGAACCGGCGGGAGACAGACTGCAAGAATAAGTGCGATCGCAATAATCAAACTCAACTTTTCCAAACACCTGCCGCCTCGAACTCGCAGCACTAGCAGGCAAGCGGACACCCAACAACTCTAACTCAACCGATGTCTTGCCATTAAAACTATTTTCCCGCAATCGGTAAGCAATATCAACCCGCCGAGGCAAAGGAAAATATTCGCCCCAGCGCCAAGCAATCCCCTTCACACTAGCCGAGCCTTGTTCATCTTGAGTTGCAGTTAGTTTAACGTGGCCTCCTTTACCCACAATTTTCTGTTCAGCGATGCAAACATTAGCCGTCCAAAATACAGGAGCCTTATTTTCAATTCCGCAAGGTTCCAAAGCATCAATTTGTCGGTAAAGATCGAGATTAATCTCAGCCAAATCCGCTCGCACATCTACAGAAACCAGCGGTTTGAGGTGTTCTGGCTGCAAACATTGATTGGCAAAAACTGACAGTTGACGGCAAAATTGTTCGAGATTTTGGGCCGGCATAGAAAAACCGCCAGCCGCTTTATGTCCGCCAAATTTAGTTAACAAATCAGCGCAAAAATTCAGCCCGTCAAATACATTAAATTCAGGAATTCCCCTCGCCGAACCCCGGATAATATTAGCCTTTTCGCCACCCTCATCCTCAAAAGTACCGATAAAAACGGGTACGCCGTAACGTTCCACCAACCGAGAAGCCACAATCCCGATCACCCCGTGGTGCCAACCGGGTTGCACCACAACTAACACCCGTTCCTGCTGCAAATCTATCGCACTTTTCTCGCACCAAGCAATCGCTTCCTGCTCAATTTCCTGACACAACTCCTGCCGGCGCTGATTGATTTGTTCGCACTGCATCGCGTTTTTGAGTGCCAATTCGCGATCGTCCGTTGTCAGCAACTCGATCGCAATTTGAGGGTCAGCCAGCCGCCCCACAGCATTAATCCGGGGCCCCAGCCGAAAACCAATATCTTCAGGCTTTAACGTATTATTAGCTTGACTTTTTGAATTAAAAAGAGGTAAATTTTCCGCACTTCCCGCCTGTACTCCCGCCACCTGAATCAAAGCTTGAACCCCCGCCAATTGCGAGTGAGGCAACAGTCGCAAACCCCGCTTTACCCAGCGGCGATTAACCCCAGTCAAAGGAGCTAAATCCGCAATAGTTCCCAAAGTAAATAACTCCAGCAGCGGATTTACCAACCCACCAACTTTATTCAAATCTTGAGCTAAAGTAATCGCCAAAACATAGGCAACACCTACCCCAGCCAAGCCGCGATAAGGCGAAGATTCCGCAATTAATTTCGGGTTGAGAATAGCATCCGCCGGCGGTAGTTTTGGTGGCAAATCGTGGTGGTCTGTAATAATAACTTTTACACCGAGTTCTCTGGCTCTCTTGACCGGCCCATAGGCTGCAATCCCGTTGTCTACTGTCAGAATCAGAGCGACACCTTCAGCGTGAAATTCTTCTACAATGCGATCGTTAATCCCGTAACCTTCCCGCATCCGGCTGGGAATAGCATAATCCACCTTCGCGCCCAAACTCCTAAGAGCTCGCAGCAACAAAGCCGTGCTCGTCATCCCGTCAGCATCGTAATCGCCGCAAATCGCAATTTTCTGCCCTCCCGAAATTGCCTCCCGCAACAATTTGACACTCGCAGCCAAATCGGGAAACTCATCCATTGGCGCGGGCAAAACCAGAGATTCCGGTTCGATAAACCCTTGCACTTCTTCAACAGAATCGATACCTCGGTTAATCAGTACCTGTGCTAGCAAAGACGACAAACCGATTTCTGCGGCAAACTGTTCGGCTTGCTGCGGTTGAGGCGCATAAATTTGCCACCGTTGGTTGGGCAATCGGGGAGAATTCGGGGGCAAAGATGTCGGTAGCTCTTGCACGGAAGCTGAGATATTTAAAGATACACAACCAATCTTACCTAATTAAGTGCATCAGTCAATTGATTTTAGATTTTAGATTTTAGATTTTAGATTTTAAATTTATCCTAAAGATGAGTTTTGTGGGTAAAATCCAAAGGTTGTTAGTAGGAAAGCTTTTTTCGGAAGCTCTCACCGTACCCAAATACGGATACCAGCGCCTGACAGGAGTCCTGGAGAGCAAACAATTTTAGACCAAAGTTCCAACCCCCAGATTGCACCTGCCCTTGTCAATCGCCAATCGAAAATAGACTGTGGGCGCAGACGAGTGATTTAATTTTATAAGGAGAATTGCATGAATGTCGATCGACCGTCTTGGTTTAAAATTGCATTACAGGTTCGAGGGTCTGTCATTCTCTCAATTTTGCCCCGGGTTTTGCTGTGCGGCGGCTTTGGAGTTTTTATTTCCCTGCTGCACTTTTTTAAATGGCCGGTTTCCTTGCCCATTTTATCGAGTATTGTACCGAGTATTGTGCTGGGTTTACTGTTAGTTTTTCGGACAAACACAGCCTACGAGCGATTTTGGGAAGGTCGGAAAATGTGGGGAACCTTAGTCAACAACGTCCGCAATTTAGCGCGCCAAATCTGGGTAGCAATTGAGGAAAAAGACCCGCAGGATATCGCCCTCAAAAAGTCAGCCCTGCGCCTGTTACCTGCCTTTGCAGTATCGATGAAATTGCACTTGCGAAAAGAAGCAGTAAATTCCGAATTAGAGCATTTGATGTCTCCTTCGCAGTACGAAAAGCTCAAGTCGATGAACAATCCGCCGCTAGAAATTGCTTTTTGGATTGAGGATTATTTGCACGAGCAGTACGAGCGCAATTGCCTCGATGTCTATCAGTTAACTGCTATGAAGGAGTTAATAAACTCTATGATTAATGTATTAGGTGGCTGCGAGCGGATTTTGAAGACACCTATCCCTTTGGCTTACACGATTCACCTGAAACAGCTATTGTTGCTTTACTGTTGTGCACTGCCCTTTCAAATGGTGAAGGACTTGACTTGGGGAACCGGCGCTGTTGTGGCTTTAATTAGTTTTACTTTGTTCGGCATCGAAGAAATCGGCATTGAGATAGAAAATCCCTTCGGCCACGATGACAATGATTTGCCTTTGGACAATATTTGTGCTACCATGCAGCGCAATATGGACGATTTGATTTCTTTATCTCCTAGCATTCACAAACAGGTGAAAGATCAGTAGATTTAGGAGTTGTTAGTTGTTAGTTGTTAGTTGTTAGTTGGGGCGGTGGATGGTGCGTGTCCGCCCTCAGTTGTTAGTTGTTAGTAACTGTAGGGTGCGTCGCTATTGAAAATTACTGAAAAAAATTGATAATTGAGTGAGCGACGTACCTGAGCAACGAGTGAACTGTAGGGGCTAATTCACCAATAATCCTGACAGTGCAGACAGATTCAATAAACCCCCCCCGCCCCACCAGCACACCCTTTACGAAGATTAATGTCTAACAATCAACCGCATCAACCCAGCTAAAACTAACAATAAAGGTGTCAGCCAATCTCCCCAGCGCACGTACAAAGTCCGAGTTTTTCGCCGATAAATAGTAGCATCTCGGACTTCGTAGGTATTGAGTCGAGATTTCCACATCGTCTCGCCGTGAGGATTTACAAAAGCAGAGTACCCCGTATTAGTTGCGATAGCTGCCCATCTATCTGTTTCAATTGCACGCATCACATCGAGGGCGTGATGTTGGGCCAGCATCGGCGGTTTGTAATGGGCATTGTTGGAAGCTGTAATCATAAATTCGCCTCCCTGTGCTGCTTGATATCGGAAATTTTCAGCAAAGGCGGAATCGTAACAAATTCCGACGATGGCGCGGCCAAAGGGCGTATCAAATAATTGTTTTGAGTTTCCTGGTACTAAACGAGCATCTAAGGGTGACAGCCGATTTATAATCCCGCCTAAGATTTCGTAAAAAGGGATATATTCGCCTAATGGTACTAGCTTTAGTTTATCGTAGCGACCGACAATTGCTCCAGTGCGATCGATCGCCAATAAGCTATTAGTGAGGCCGTTTTCTTCTTGTCCAAATCCTCCAACCCAAGCCACTACACCGCGTTCGAGAATAGCTTGGTAAAAGGAAAGAGTGGAACGCTGATACTCGTTTGTCCAGATAAAAGGCAAAGCTGTCTCTGGAATTAACACAGCATCGACTTTTCTGTCTGCTAACTCTTTGTATCCAGCGGTGTAACCTTCCAAAGCCCGCCGCCACCCGTCTGAGTCAAACTTAATTGCGTTAGGAATGTTTCCTTGAATAATCCCAATTTTTAACGATGTTCCGGCTTCTTGAATTAAGGGGCGATTGTACAAACTCCAGCCGACAATATGCAAAACTAAAAACAAACCCGCAGGCAAAATATAAGCAACCCAATTTTTACTTTTTCCTTCTTCCTTTTCTCCTCTCCACTCTTCCTTCTTCCCTCTTCCTTCTTCCTTCTTCCTTCTTCCTTCTTCCTTCTTCCTTCTTCCTGCAATAAAAGCTTCGGCAATTAAGCCATTTACTGCTACGATGGCTGCTGTTACTGCAGCGGGGCCGGAGAGTTGACCGAGGTGCAATATTGGTAAATTGTGCGGGCTTTGGGTGTATGATAGTGATGTCCACCACAGCGAACCTGTACTCCAAATACTTTCTAAGGCGCACCACAAAGCTGTGCCAATTAAAACGCGGGTTAATGCTAAAAATTGAGTTTTACCCTCCCCAGCCCCCCCTTGTAAAGGGGGGGAGTTAAGCAGAGGATTTTTAGCTGGTAAAGGGGGGGAGTTGAGAAGAATAATATCAGAGCTACCCCCCCCAGCCCCCCCTTGTAAAGGGGGGGAGTTAAGAGTAAGAATAGGATTTTTTCTTGCTATAGTGAGGGAGTTGAGAATTACAAATAGCCACGCCCAAACGGTGACTAATGCGGCTCCCCAAAGGGTGATGAATGCCCAGCAAAAAAGTGCGATCGCCAGACTGGGCCACCAAGGAACTCCTAACCAAGTCATGGGGTGTATTCCCATAATCCAAGATAGGGCTAATCCGTGATAGCCAATTCCCCAGAGAGAAGGAATAAGGAAGAAGGAATAAGGAAGAAGGAATAAGGAAGAAGGAAGAACTTTTTGTTTTTTTTCTGTGATTATTGGTCGTTGATAACTGACAACCATAACCCACAGCGGAATTAATGCAATCCAGGCTAACGGCCAAGCATTGAATGGTGCTGTTGTCAGTGCCATCAAAATGCCGCTGCAAAATGCGATCGCCCAAGCTAATACTTGAGATTTCCCAAGCGCGAGTTTTTCAAATTTAAGCCGGTTAAATATTGCCACTTTGACGATCGCCAGATATAATTATTAATTAATATATCACGTTCGGTCAATTAACTGTTTTTAGTGAGGACTTCAGTCCGCATCCATTACCAGGAGTAAAGTCCTCACTGCGAAGCATTTTGATTGGGAGCGTTGCAGCGGAAATAAGATGAGAAATAAGTCTCTTAAGTTATATTTGCTCAAACAAAAAGCTAATTTTAGCTGTTGATTGAAGGAGCAATCGTTGCTACCGGGGTGACTTCACTGGCGGCCAAGTCGAGGGGGAAGTTGCGATCGAACTACATTCTCAATAGACTGCTTGCATTCATGCCAAAACCATTTTAAAATTATCTGCGCTGCATCTGTGTCGATCGGTCTGACATCTGCGGTTGACCGACTCGCATCAATATGCAGCAAAAATTTGTTGACCAAAAAACCCGGTTTCTGAGGCGCTAATCGCAATCAACCGGGTTTCTGAAGATGAGTTCGTAAATTGGGCCTGCAAAATTAACCTTTAGCCGGGGGGCCAGTTCATCTGCCGTCCGCCGAGAATGTGAAGGTGGAGGTGGTGTACAGTTTGGCCGCCGTCATTACCGGTATTGATCGCGACGCGATAGCCGTTGGACAAGCCCTCTTGTTCTGCTACCCGCTTGACAGTCAGCAGCAGGTGTCCCATCAAATCCTGGTCTCCCGATTCGGCATCGGCTAATTTGGGAATAGGTTTTTTGGGAATGACGAGGATGTGGACTGGCGCTTGGGGATTGATATCTCTGAAGGCGAGGGCCAAGTCGTCCTCATAAACGATGTCTGCTGGAATCTCTTTGCGGATGATTTTGCTGAAAAGCGTTTCTTGAGTTGTCATGGGTGTTAAGGAAGAAGGAAGTTCGGCAACGGATTATGTAGCGGATGTAACGGATGTAACGGATGTAAGTCCGTCGGAAGACGGAAGACGGAAGACAGAAGAGGGAAGTTCGGCAACGAGCAATGTACGGGATGTAACGGATGTAACGGATGTAAGTCCGTCGGAAGACGGAAGAAGTGGCAAGGCCCAAGAGGGAAGGTGGCAGGGTGAAGGCAGAAGGTGGAAGGCAGAAGGCAGAAGACGGAAGGCAGAAGACGGAAGGCGAAGGGGGAAGAGGGAAGGGGGAAGACTCAGCAGCAGAGGAGCAAAAAGAGAAAAGGAAGAGGCAAGGAAAAGTTTTTCTTGCTTCTTCCGGTATTCATTAGTCATTGTTAATCATAATATATGATGAATCAAAGACAGGCAAATTAGGGATCGAGAAAAATGCTTGCTAGGGTTTGGAGTGCATCGATCGTAGGCATTGACGCGGTAAAGGTGGGCGTGGAGGCTGATGTGTCGGGGGGGCTGCCGAAAATTGTGGTGGTGGGGTTGCCCGATTCGGCGGTGCAAGAAGCTAAAGAAAGGGTTAAGGCTACGCTAAAAAATTCGGGTTATGCTTTTCCGATGCGGAGTATTGTGATAAATTTAACTCCGGCGGATTTGCGGAAGGAAGGGCCGAGCTTTGATTTGCCGATCGCCATTGGCATTTTGGCAGCGTCGGAACAAGTCAGCGCTGAACTTTTGGGAGATTATTTGTTTTTGGGCGAACTGTCCTTAGATGGAAGTTTGCGGGCTGTGTCTGGGGTGTTGCCGATCGCCGCTGCTGCTGCCAAAATGGGTGTTTCTGGGTTAATTGTACCGGCTGGTAATGCGGAAGAAGCCGCTTTGGTGCAGGGAATATCTGTTTACGGTTTTGAAAATATTTTTGCAGTTACTGATTTTTTAAACAATCCTCAAGTTTATTCGCCGGTACAAGTAAACGGTAGAGAAGAGTTAGCAAAAAAGCGGATTCCGGGTTTAGATTTAAAGGATGTAAAGGGGCAAATTCACGCGCGGCGGGCTTTGGAAATTGCGGCGGCGGGGGGACACAATTTGATTTTTGTGGGGCCGCCAGGGAGCGGTAAGACTATGCTGGCGAGACGTTTGCCTGGTATTTTGCCGCCGCTGACTTTTGATGAAGCTTTGGATGTGACTCAAATTCATTCGGTGGCGGGGTTGTTGAAGGATAAGGGAATGTTGGTGAGCGATCGGCCTTTTCGCAGTCCTCACCATTCGGCATCGGGGCCTTCTCTTGTTGGCGGCGGCAGTTTTCCGCGTCCGGGTGAAATTTCTTTAGCACATCGCGGCATCCTTTTCTTGGATGAATTAACTGAGTTTAAAAGAGATGTTTTGGAGTTTTTGCGGCAACCGTTGGAAGATGGTTATGTGACGATTTCTAGAACCAGACAATCGGTGATGTTTCCGGCGCAATTCACTTTAGTTGCGAGTACAAATCCGTGCGCTTGCGGTTATTACGGCGACTCGATCCAACAGTGTACTTGTTCGCCGCAAAAGCGGGAGCAATATTGGGCAAAGCTTTCGGGGCCTTTGATGGATCGGATCGATTTGCAGGTGGCGGTGAATCGTTTGAAACCGGAGGAGATTACGCGACAGCCGACGGGGGAGGAGTCGGAACCGGTGCGGGTGAGGGTGCAGCGGGCGCGAGAGATGGCGACTCGCCGTTTTCAGTCGGAAGCTGGCTTGCGGTGTAACGCGCAGATGCAAAGCAGTCACATTAATACATGGTGTCAGTTGGATGATGCTTCGCGGAATTTATTGGAGATGGCGATTCGGAAGTTGGGCCTTTCGGCGCGGGCGAGCGATCGAATTTTGAAGGTTGCGAGAACTATTGCTGATTTGTCGGGGGATGAAAGCTTGAAAACGAATCATGTGGGGGAGGCGGTGCAGTATCGGACGATCGATCGGATGCAGTAATGTGGATTTGTGCGATCGTTCATCCAGATATGTAGGGGCGGTGCCCCCGTGCCCGCCCTCTCTCTCCGATCGATCGGGCAACCACTCTCCGATCGGGCAACCACGGGGGGTTTGCCCCTACAAGAATTACTCACTATATTGCAGGTCTATATTTAGGTTCAGGAATGGTTTTTTCCGCAGCTTTTGCAGCTTCTAGCCATGCTGTTTTAGCAATCTGTACTTCCTGCAAAGCTGATTCTGGGGTTTCGCCAAAAGCTGAACAGTATTTTAAATCGGGAATATCAGCAATGTAGCCTTCATCTTGGTTGCTGTAAAAAATATTGATGCGATCGTCTTTCATGGTTCATCATCCTCGTTTCTAACAATTCTTGTCTGTGTTTGGCGGTTTTCTCGTAAGTGTGTCCGTGAGTGCAAGGCTGCATAATATCAGTAAATTCACGCAAGATGACAACAAAAACTCGCTCTTCTTTTGACCGCTGGACGATCGGACTATAATGGCTATTCATGGGCTATAATACTTAAAATTACTAATCTCACTTAAATTATCTTAAATATAAAAATGGATTATTTAAAATGGAATAATTCAATCGCAGCTCATTTTTTCAAAAATGAAATGGCAGGGCGCAGCGTTCATTTGTACGTTACAGAGGAACTAATAGAACATATTGGTCAAGAAAGCGGTGCTAATTTTTTAGATTTTATTGAAGCTATCAAAATCGGACTTCCTGGTGCAAAAAGGAAGGGTTTATGCGTAAAAGCTTGGGAAACTCAGGAAAATTGGCTGCGAGAGTTAGATTATCCGCCATACATTGGTTATTTAGCGCTATTTGTCTTAGCAGCCGGTATTGAAGGAGATTTTGCCGCGAATTCTTACTATCCGCGCTTGCGAACATTACTTGGTGAAGAACCTACCACAGGCCAGTATCCTTCATTTGACAAGATGTGGAAACTCTGGGAAGATTTAGAAAAGTGGTCTAATCAAGATAAATCTGGCGAATTGGGTATCTTTAACAGCATAAGTGTTGGGAAGAGAAATCACATTGGATTACCCATCGCCCAAACCCTCTTGACTGAAAAAGAGCGACGCGCCCTCCCTGCTATTTTTGCCGCTGCTGACTTAGATCCTATTTCATATCCTGCTGAGGGGGCGATCGCACTTTTGTTAGCCTCGCACGGGCGCAAACAACTGCATAAACGGACGCTGGACTTGTTAAAAGAAACCAGAGATAGCGACGAACTTCGCCAAGCATTGCTAGAATGGATTATTGATGAATTGCGCGCTTGGGATGGAACTGCTGAAGATTCAGGTAAAACGCAGATTTATGGACTATTGAGATTGTGCTGCAAACACGATTCAACTGCCAAAAGCGCTACCTTCAGCTTGCGTTGCAGTACCAAACACGAATTTCCTGAAGAGGATTTGCTGTTATTTTTAGAAGACACTTCTCAAGCTTTTTCCTGTTACGAAGATAGTGGGGGTTTTTCTTCACCTCTAATATCTGAGTCAGACGGAAAACCGCTGGTTGGTTGTGAGTTTGATTGGTTGAAAGGTTTGCAAGTGCGATCGGCTGACTCTAAATGGTGTTTTAGGCTGCCAGCATCGCCCATTCGAGTATTCGTTAATGGAGATAGTCAGGGATTACCCGGACTCGTCGAAGTGCGACAACTTCCCGCTCAACAGCCATTTTATTTGGCTGCACGCGAACAGTGTTTAGAATTGCTGACAATATGGGGAGAATTGAGCTGTCAAGGCTTTGAAAAGTTGCAAATTATAGATGGTTTGCCCAGTGGGTGGCACTTGTTCAAAGCGCAGGCAGCTTGCAGTGACGAACTCATTAAACAAGAATACCCAATCTTAGCTTTCCCGACTAATGTACGGCTAGAGTTAGCTGGGGGAATCCGCCTGGAAAGAGGCAATAAATTCTTTAAGTTTGCCCCGCCGAAATTGATACTGCAAGGTGGCAGCGAATCAATAAAAGTATATTGCAATAATAAGTTGTTAGATTGCAGGTCAGCAGCAGGTAATTATGAATTGCCAGCCGATAGTCCAGCAGAAACAAAGTTGCTAATTGAAGCACGCAGTGGAGACGATATTATCAAGCGCTGTTCTCTGTTATTGGTAGAAAACTATTTTTTGCCATCCCAAAGCAACGCGCAACAGTTCGATCGCTTCGGGAAGCTCCACACCGGGGAAAATGAGAGTGCGGGCGTTGCTGGTGCATGGGTGTGGGGCGTTGATTTCCCGGACTTTAACTTCAACACTTTTTTACCAATACAAGGAAAGCAGCGGATTTTCTATGTAGGTAAAGAACCAGGGCAAATAGCAATCTGCCCAGCGGAATCACTACCTACAGATTGGGAGCCTGTTTGGGCGATTTCCAAAGGTCGCCATCGCGGTCAAGCAATGTTTTGCGGTACCAATTTGGCAGAGTCACAACCGTTGATGTCAAAGTGCAAAGACCGAAAGAAAATGCGGGCATGGAAAGAAATATTGTGGCACGATCGCAAGATAATTTCCCCGCCCGATCGCTCTAACTTAAAAGTATTGTGGAAACAATTTCAAAAGGAGGCAGAGCGTGTCTGAAACCAGCGAAAAACTGCTCTACGTTATTTCGGCAAAAAAGCAAGTTGCTTGGCTATCTTTTAAGCAAACCTTTGATTATTTGTATAATATTGAGATGGGTGTGAGGGAGGAAGACACGGACAAAGACAGAATTAAGAATCAAAGATTTCAAGCAATTCGCGCCCTCGATTCTCTGGGTCATTGCGACTTTTATTTTAGCGGTGATAGCAGCCATAATAAGGTTTATGCTGCTCCTCCTGTTTTGGTGCGATTGCCTTGTGCCGGCTTTCCTCAAGCCATTTTAGCAGGAGCGCGATCGCCTGCTACTATCCAACAATTATCAGAGGCTTGTCAGTCTGCGGGCGATCGCATCAACCTTGAAATCCAAGAACAAGCCAGTGAATCAGTGCTGATACCGAAGCGAGTGGCTGTACAAGCAGAGGATGTGAGGGAATTAGGGGCGATCGCATCATCTCTCACCATACCTTTTATCGAAACGCCCTCAGCCTGGTCTTTGCTGCATTTTGCCGCGAGTATTGACGAATACTTAGCTACCCTCAAATGGGCTAAAGATTCTGAATTGAACTGGAAACACCAAACCTTTGAACCTAGTTCATTACAATTTAAAACTCTCGACAAAACCGACAATAATATCCGTATCAGCCGATACAGTCATCCATCGCGAAACACCCAATCTTACTATCTTTGGCAAGATGGAATCTGTACCGCAATAGACCTTGATTGGGGAAAGTATGCCGTTCTCAAAGCACTGCGGCGGAATGTTCTAATCTACGACAAACGCACATTCATTATGGCAGTACCAGCCAGCGCGAATCTGCCGCGACTCCTAGAAAGAGCCTTAACTCTTTGTTCCGGTTATGCAGCAACATATGTAAAAAAATTGCCGCACGATCCGCAAATTCAGGGATTCAAGTTATTCTCCGCAATTCCCCCTAAAATAGCAGAAATCACCGCAAAAAAATTAGGGCAAACACTCTTGCAGGAATCTTTAAATATAACATATTGAGGTAATTTATGCACGACCCAATTAACGCCTTTAACACCATCCGCGACAACTTCCTACTATACATAAAAACCGCTTTCGGAACTCAATTTCCCGAAATAGAACAAGAACGCGAAAGACTGCTACGCCTACCCGGTGCATTCCATCAAGAACCCTGGATTGAACCGATGCCCCGCTATCAAAAATCCGGTAAAACTATCAATGATTTAGATATTTCAAACGTACCGGGATTAGATGAATCAGCTCTTCAAGATTTTAAACAGCTTGCCTCCTGCGGACTTGTAGGCAATTACGAACTGTACAGCCACCAAATCGAAATGCTGCGACAAGCATTAGAGGGTCAAAATGCTGTAGTAACTGCGGGAACTGGTTCAGGTAAAACTGAATCTTTTATGTTACCGCTATTTGCTTACCTTGCCCAAGAATCGAGAAATTGGAATGCTCCTAAACCAGAACCAGAACACCTTAACGACTGGTGGAAAAACAAGGATTGGCAGAAGGAATGCAACCCATTGGTTAAGACAAAACGCAGTTTTAAGCGTTCTTATCGTGTTTCTCAGAGGAGTCACGAAAATCGTGATTCTGCCGTTCGCGCCCTGATTTTATATCCCATGAATGCCTTAGTTGAAGACCAACTTACCAGGCTGCGCCGCGCTTTAGATTCTGAAGCAGCACGAGAGTGGTTTAAAGATAATAGAAAAGGCAACCGAGTCTATTTTGGAAGATACAACGGTGTTACACCTGTACCGGGGCATGAATACAAAGAAAATGGTAAACCTAATGGCAAAAAAATAGAAGAATTGCTGGAAAAAATCGAGAAGATGGAAGAATCAGCGGATAAAGCGAGAGAACACGCAAGTAAAACTGGCGATGATGATGTGAGGTTCTTTTTCCCGCGTTTAGACGGGTCAGAAATGCGCTGTCGCTGGGATATGAAAGATGCCCCGCCAGATATTTTAATTACCAACTATTCTATGCTCAGTATCATGCTGATGCGGAATATCGATCGAGATATCTTTGAAAAAACAAAGGAATGGTTAAACAAAGATGGTAGCGTCTTTCATTTAATTGTTGACGAATTGCACTTGTACCGCGGCACTTCTGGGACAGAAGTTGCTTATTTGCTGCGACTGTTGCTGCAACGCTTGGGGCTGCATCCAGGTCATCCAAAATTGCGGATTCTTGCCTCTAGTGCATCTCTGGAACCAAACGATCCAAAAAGCTTAGAATTTCTGAATCAATTCTTCGGCGTTGAATGGCATTCCGAACAGATTATCCCTGGTCATTTAGAGCCAATTCCGCCAATTGAGGGTCAAGAATTTATTGATGCAGAACCGTTCATCGCCTTAGCATCAGCACCGGAAATTAATAATATAGAAACGTTGCAGTCAACGCATGAATACAGTGATAGCAATCAAATAGTAGAATCTGAAAGTGTGCAGATTGGCGCTAGAATGGTCAATGCTTGTACAGTTGATGACAAAATTCGTGCCGTATCGATCGCTGATTTTGGTCAAAAAATGTTCGGCAATGACTTAACAAATGAAAATCTCAAACTGGCAGTAAGAGGATTGCTTGTCGCTCGTGGGTTGTCCGATCGAACATCCTTGCCATCTTTCAGGCTGCACTGGTTTTTCAGGAATATCGAAGGGCTGTGGGCTTGCACTAAACCAAATCACGGGTGCGAGGAAAGCGAAATCAGCAAGAATCGACCTGTGGGCAAACTATTCGTAGAAAATCCTCCCATACTTTGCGATAATTACCGAGTTTTAGAACTTCTTTACTGCGAACAGTGCAAAACTGTATTTTTTGGGGGAAACAGGCTGACAAGACAGAATAATGACGGATGGGAACTTTTACCTACGGAACCGGATATTGAGGGAATTCCTGACCGTAAAACAGCCATAGCTTTAGATCGCCGCAAGTATCAAGAGTTTGCCGTATTTTGGCCTTTTAGAAATATTGACGAAGAGGTTAGTAAAGGTTGGAAACAGCCATCGAGACAAGGTAAAGGTAGCGAGAAGGCTTGGTGGGATAAAGCATCGCTAGATACCCGCAGTGGTCGCGTTATTTTAGGAGATCCAGATTCCCCGGAGGAACAGTGGGTGAAAGGCTATCTGTTTCACTTGCGATCGCTCTCAGCAGACAAGCAAGAATTTATTGGATCGTTACCCTCAACTTGTCCCTGCTGCGGTGCAGACTATAGCAAACGCAAGTTTCGCAAATCTTCAATTAGATGGTTCCGCACAGGTTTTTCTAAAGTGAGTCAACTGCTGTCTAAAGAGCTGTTTTATCAGTTACCGGAAGATGCAGAATCCCGGAAATTAGTCGTTTTTTCGGACGGCCGAGAAGATGCAGCTTCTATATCCAATGGAATTGAGCGATCGCACTATGACGACCTGGTACGAGAAGCAATGTTTGATGAACTCGGACAGTTAGCGATCGGAGAATTACGCCTATTAGAAGATATTCAACAATGCAATCTACCTGCTCGTCCAGAAGCCCTATTATTTGCTCAACGCAACGCCAAAGCTGTTGAAGATTTACAAAAAGCTATTAAAAATGTTAACAAACCCTTGCCAGAAGGTCTCGATCCTGAAGATTTGGAACTGTTACAAAATCGGCGAGATGACGCTCAGAAGCTACTCAACCAAATCCAGCAAAGAGGCAATACCCGCACAGTTCCTCTCAGAGCGCTATTTGAAGGAATTGAAAATTCCCAAGACCCAGGACTCCTGATCCAGCGATTGATAAAGTTAGGTGTTAATCCTGCGGGTAACGATGTTCTTTACCAAGACTTCTCCTATGAAGGCAAGTACCACCATTGGACAAAATTATTTGACTTTGAAACCGCAGGGTGGAAACCAGATTTGTGTGCCGAAGCAAAAACAAGGCGAGACAGCACACTTCGAGAAAAAGTAAAATCCGAGGTCTGCGACACGCTTTTCAGTCGCCTATACTTTGGGATTGAAGCATCGGGTTTGGGTTATATTCGCCTGAATTTACAGCCAAATCACTTAGAACAGCTAGCAATTCAATGCGGAGTTTCAAGCTCAGTATTTGAGAGCATTTGCGACGGCAGCTTGCGAATTTTAGGTGAATTGTACAGGTATCCGAAAGAACCTCAAGAGTATTCACTCCACGACTGGAAAGACTGGGACGATGCGAAACCAAAATTGCGTAATTACGTTAAGCAATGTGCAGAAAAAAACGGGATTTCACCGCAGCAATTAAAGCAGGCATTGAAATCTGCCATTTGCGAATGCGGGCAGCACCACCACTTTAAACTTAATCCCCGGCATTTATCTGTACGAGTTGCTGTGTCCGATGACCCGGTGTGGCAGTGCGATTCTTGCCAGCGCCCTCACCTGCACCGTGCGGGAGGTATTTGTACTAATTGTTTGGCAAATTTATCGGCGGAACCTAATAAAAGATGTGCAGATTTATACGATCGCAATTATTTCGCTACCCAAGCTGTAAATAAGCGTCAACCGCTGCGGTTGCACTGCGAAGAGTTGACCGGACAAACCGACGATCAAGCTGAGAGACAGCGACATTTTCGCAACATCATCGTGAATTTTGACGAACAAGAAAGAGATTTTATCCCAGAGGTAGATATCATCGATATTTTGAACGTCACTACCACAATGGAGGTGGGGATTGATATTGGCAGTTTAATGGCTGTTGTGATGGCAAATATGCCGCCGATGCGCTTTAATTACCAACAGCGTGCGGGTCGCGGGGGTCGCCGGGGCCAGGCTTTCGCGATCGTACTTACTCTCTGTCGGGGTCGATCGCACGATGAATTTTATTACCGCCATCCTGAAAAAATTACGGGCGATCCGCCGCCCGTTCCTTTTCTTTCTATGCCACAGGTTGAGATCGTGCAGCGCCTCCTAGCAAAAGAATGTTTGAGACGTGCATTTAAGGATGCTGGTGTCAACTGCTGGGAAGTAGAAAAAAAGCCGGACAGTCACGGTGAATTTGGCACACTTAAAAAGTGGAAGGAAACGGAAGAACGCCGCGAACAAGTTCGTAATTGGTTAGAGAAATCAAAGCAAGTCACCGAGATCGTAAATTCTCTGCTAGTCGGTGTTGAAGGTATCGATCGCCACAAACTTGAAGAGTATGCACGTCAGGATTTGTTTAATAAGATTGACGAGTGTGCCAATAACTTAGAATTGACGGGAGATGGCTTAGCCGAACGCCTTGCTGAGGGCGGGGTTTTGCCGATGTACGGGATGCCCTCAAGAGTGCGCGATTTGTACCATCACGATCCGTCCCGAAAACAAAGAGTTCTTCCTACTATCGATCGAGATTTAGATTTAGCTGTCTCTGAATTTGCCCCTGGTTCAGAAAAAACTAAAGATAAGCGGATTTATACTGCGATCGGGTTTACTGCATCGTTAATTCCCGACACTAAAAACGGGTTGGTTCCTGCTGGCGAACCTCTGAGCGATCGCCAATGGATGTTGAGGTGTCAGCGGTGCCAACATACGGACACTTCTAATACAATCTTTGAAGATACAGTCTGTCCGAAATGCGAGGCAACTGACGAACAGGGATTTCGAGTTTTTCAGTGGGCTGTTCCTTTAGCTTTCCGTACCAGCCTCAATCCTGGGGCGGATGCTAAAGATGAATACGATGCGTTAATCACAGGTGCTGGTAGCGTAGCCGAATCACAACCTCAAGATTTTGAGTTAGTAAATAACACAAATACTCAGACAGCTTTTTCTGAATCCGGTCGCGTTTTTCGGGTGAATGACAATCGAGGACTGCTATTTAAGGGAGCAATTGGAAATGCAACATTTGGACGCAAAGAGAAACTGTTAACAGATCAATGGATTGATGAGCGATTTCAGAATACAAATAATGGGGTGAAGTTTAAACAGCAGGGCGAGTCAGAGAAAATTGCGATCGTTGCCCCAAAAACCACTGGCGTACTGCGAATTAAACCAGCGGCTGTACCTGTTGGATTGTGCCTCGATCCCGTTGCAGAGGGTTCCGCAGTCAAAGCTGCTTTCTACTCAGCCGCTTTCATGGTTCGTGCTGTAGCAGCACAGGAGTTAGACATCGATCCTGAAGAATTAGACGTGAGCGGTTTGCGACAGGCTGAATTAGAGGATACTGGGGAAAAAGTAGGAGAAATTGTGATTAGCGATCGGCTTGCTAATGGTTCTGGCTTCACCTATTGGCTAGCTAAGCACTGGGAAGACATCCTTTTAGACAAAATTTTGAATTCTCAAAATAGCTTTGCTGAGGCGATAATGTCACCAGAACACTGCCAAAAATGCGACTCTTCCTGTTACGATTGCTTGCAGCAGTACCGCAATATGAACTATCACGGTTTGCTGGATTGGCGTTTGGGGCTTTCCTTGCTGAGGGGATTGGCCGGCAGCAATTTTCAATGCGGGCTGGATGGAGATTATTCTACTCCAGACTTAGAAAATTGGGTATTGCAAGCAACTAATCTGCGCGATACATTTTGTGCTTCGTTTAGTTGTTCCGGGCAACAGTTCGGCCCTCTACCGGGTTTGACGGTGGGGGATATAAGTGTTATTATCGTTCATCCTTTGTGGAACCTAGATTCCCCTCAAGGCTTATTGAATGAAGCGAAGGAAGCCGCAGCTCAAGTCGCAGCGCGCGATCGGATTCGATACCTCGATACCTTCAATCTGCTGCGCCGTCCAAGTAGGTGCTATCAGTCATTGGGTGATTAAATCGAAGCTTCAAATATTATCATACTTAATAGTGGGTGGGGGCGGGTTTATTTAACCTGTTTGCAACATTTAGAACTGTTGGTGAACCCGCCCCTACAGGTTATTGAAAATGGTGCAATATCTCAGTTTAAACAAATTTAAGCAGCCTGAAATAATCGTTCTAGCTTCTTAGTTACTGGCAATGGTTTACCTTCAGCTTGACAGCTTTCGATTAGTAACTCTAGTACCTCTCGCGCATTGTAGATAGCTTCTTCATAAGAATCTCCGTGAGTTACTGGCTGCATTACATCCTCAAATTCAGGCAAAAATACGACAAAGCATCGATCGCCTTCTGACCATTGGATCACAACTGTATATTTCATGGTTCTGTCTCCTCTGCTTCGATTTGCCTCAGCACCTCAATTGTTTCGTTTTACGCAATTTGTAGTCGTTTTCCCAAAGTCTGAGGTTCTGGTAGAGGTTTTCCATCTTCTTGATAGAGTTCAATTAATGTTTCTAACAATTCTTGTCCGTGTTTTGCCGCTTCTTCGTAAGTGTGTCCGTGAGTGCAAGGCTGCATAACATCGGTAAACTCAGGCAAGCTGACAACAAAAAGTCGATCTTCTTCTGACCACTCGATGATGAGACTGTAATGGCTATTCATTCTTCTATCTCCTTCAGCTTCTGCAAATCGGATATTACTCTTTTTTCATGATAATTTGGTGCATCATCGCCATCATTACCTGACAGTGTAATTTTTTCAGGTAATAAAGGGTGTTCCCATACAGTGTGACTGCCCTTTCCCTGTCGGTAAGTAAACCCTGCTTTTAGTAATAGGCTTTTTAATTCTCGAATCTTTTTAGGCATGAGTGATGCCAGCTAATCAGGTTTAGGATATTGTAGCCGATCGCCCAAACTCCAAAAACCGAGTTGATTTGAGAAACCGGGTTTTTACCCAATCTGCGGGCTACAACAAAGTATTTTCGTAAAAAACCCGGTTTCTGGGCCCCAAATTCCCCATCCTGACTCTCGCATCCCCACACAGATGTACAATGGTGAGATCGCATTCCCCAATTCCCAACCGTGATTGACCGCTACACTCTGCCCGAAATGGGCAACATCTGGACTGAAACCGCCAAACTCAAAAGCTGGCTGCAAGTAGAAATCGCTGTCTGCGAAGCTCAAGCCGAACTCGGCTACATCCCCGCCGCCGCAGTCGAAGAAATCAAAGCTAAGGCTAATTTTGACCCCAAACGAGTCCTCGAAATTGAAGCCGAAGTCCGCCACGACATGATCGCTTTCTTGACAAATGTCAACGAATATGTAGGCGATGCCGGCCGCTACATTCACCTCGGTTTAACCAGTTCCGATGTGCTCGATACTGCTTTGGCGCTGCAATTAGTCGCTAGTGTCGATATTTTGTTACAACGTGTCGAAGATTTGAGCCAAGCTATTCGCTATCAGGCCCAACAACACCGCAATACTGTGATGGTTGGCCGATCGCACGGAATTCACGCCGAACCCATCACCTTTGGCTTTAAACTAGCAGGATGGCTGGCAGAAGTGTTTCGCAGCCGTGAAAGATTGGTGAATTTGCGATCGTCCATTGCTGTCGGCAAAATCTCCGGCGCAGTCGGCACCTATGCTAATATCGATCCGCGAATAGAAGCCATTGCCTGTCAAAACCTGGGACTCGAACCCGATTGTGCATCGACTCAAGTCATTTCGCGCGATCGACACGCCGAATACGTCCAAACCTTAGCACTGTTAGCAGCATCGATCGAGCGTTTCGCAGTAGAAATCCGCAACCTCCAACGCACCGACGTGCTCGAAGTCGAAGAATTCTTTTCCAAAGGGCAAAAAGGCTCATCCGCCATGCCCCACAAACGCAACCCAATTCGCTCCGAAAGACTCACGGGGATGGCAAGAATTGTCCGCGCCAACGCCGTCGCAGCCTTAGAAAACGTAGCGCTTTGGCACGAAAGAGACATCTCTCACAGTTCCGTAGAACGGATGATTTTGCCCGACAGTTCTACAGTAACTCACTTCATGTTAGTAGAAGCCACAGACTTAGTAAAACACCTGCTAGTCTATCCCGAAAACATGAAGCGCAACATGAACCTTTACGGCGGGGTAATCTTCAGCCAGCGGGTGATGTTAGCCTTAGTAGAAAAAGGCACGAGTCGCGAAAACGCCTACACAATTGTCCAATCTTGCGCTCACGAAGCTTGGAACAAGCCAGGGGGCGATTTCTACAATTTGATTGCCAAAGACGATCGCGTCACAGCTAAAATGACCAGCAAAGAAATTGATGATTGCTTCGATCCGCAGTATCAATTGAGGCACTTAGATTTAGTGTATCAGCGCTTGGGAATTTAAAAACTGGATTTTTGGCAAACATATCACACGATAATCGATTTGTATGGTGCGTCAGACGAATTTATAGAGCAATTATCGAGGGTTTAGTATTCTGACGCACCTTACTAAGAGTGCCAGTTGCGTAAAATCGTTTACAATTGTTTCGGAATAATTAAACCGCAGAGGGCGCAGAGGGCGCAGAGTCAGAGAATAGAGAGATGAATAATTCCGATACCAACGGATTTGATATGACTTCTTCCTTCGTGTTCTTCGCGTCTTCGCGGTTCAATCATACTAATTATTCGTACCAGAAACGAGTAAGACTGAAGCAACTGGAGAGGGTAAGTTTGCCCACCAAATTTCTCCGCGATACATTACCAATCCTCATGGGGTAAGGACATAAATTGCATCTTTGCCAAGACAGGATCTAGTTCAGAAGACTCTTCAGAATAAACTTGATTTAGTTTGCTCAAAATTCGAGATCGGTTGTATCGCCGCAGATACGCTTGCAATGCCTTTGTATAAAGCTCGCTGCGCGATAATCCTAACTTATCGGCCAAAGCCTCGGCTTCTTCAAAAACTAAATCTGGAAGTGAAATTGCAGTTTTCATAGTTTTCCCTGCAGTCACGGTGACATCATAATATTGATTGTACCACAGAAAAACGACCTCAATCTACTCTTTAAGACTTGCCATCAGAACAACTATGAAATTTAATCCTTTTGGAAAATACCCGATCGCATTTATGTTAGTGTTGCTATGTGCGATTTCCTACGGGATAGCTTCGCTTCACGGCCTGCACCATCCCGCATTTGTCCGCGCCCAGGAGCCGCCACAAGTGCAAATTACCCAACCAGAACCCAACCCAATAGTACCTGACAGTATTTTCATGAGTCAACTTCCCAGTTGGGCGCGCCTTGTTGACATCCGCAAAGTAAATCCCAACATTCGCCTCGATATCCGCTACGCCACTACTAACAATTTTTTGAAACGAAAACTTTACCCTATATCGAAATGCGCCTTGAGAACTTCTGTTGCTCAAAAGTTAGGGCTAGTTCAAACAGATTTGGAAAAAATCGGATTGGGTTTGAAAGTTTACGATTGCTACAGGCCTTTTTCTGTGACTGAGCAAATGTGGAAAGTTATGCCCGATCCGCGCTATGTTGCTAATCCTGCTAGGGGCTCGCGGCACAATCGCGGTGCTGCTGTAGATTTAACTTTAGTCGATCGCACCGGCAAAGAATTAGAAATGCCCACACCTTACGATGATTTTACCGAAAAAGCTCACGGAGATTATCAAGGCGGCAGCGCCCAATCTCGGAAAAATCGTCAAGTGCTTAAGGATGCGATGAAAAAACATGGATTTATTGGGATTACAACAGAATGGTGGCACTTTGATTCGGAAGATTGGCAGAAATTTGCAATTCTTGATATCTCGCTTGGAACAATTCCCTAATTAGCTAAACATCAAGACCAAAGAAACCGGGTTTTTTAGTGAATCTGTGGTTGCGAAAATACTTCGCAAAAAACCCGGTTTCTCGCCAGATCTAGACCAAAGAAACCGGGTTTTTTAGTGAATCTGTAGTTGCGAAAATACTTCGCAAAAAACCCGGTTTCTCGCCACGACCAAAGAAACCGGGTTTTTTAGTGAATCTGTAGTTGCGAAAATACTTCGCAAAAAACCCGGTTTCTCGCCACCCGTACATCCAGGACTACAAACGACGAACTTTATCGGACTCGCACATAAAATTCGTATTCATATCCCCGGAAATTTGAGTCGAGTTGAAATGTATAATTTCCAGTAACTGGGATTTTTCCAGTCCACTCTGTTTCATTGCCTGTATAATTATCTCCCGTCAAAGCTTTGCCATTGGAAGTCAGAATTAGTGGAAAAACACCTTTCCGATTCTTAACAGTCATTGTTTGATTCTTGGCGGCTCGAATCCGGTAAGAGTGACTGCCACCGCCGATAATTCGACCTTTAACAATGGCTTCATTTCCCCCAGGCAGAAAATTAATTTGCTGGTTCACATTCACACAACTGCTTTCGGTGCGATTTTTGGCAATCCAACCGGCTGGATCGGTAATTCGCAGCCAACCGTTTTGTTCTTCGGCAACTGAAACAAAGGTATTGTTTGGGAGTTTTCCTACTATTTTGCTGCCCCTTACTTGCGGGCGCGATCGCACATTTAGCGGTGGATTCGGATCGCTGACTACAGCCTGAGTAATTTTACACCCGGAATTGGGAGGTGTGACAACTACTGGGCGAACTTTTTGCGGAGAAACTGCGACGATTTGCGGTGGTTCCAGTGCGGGGCTTTGGGCTAGTTGAGATGGATATGGGGGAGATTCTGCAACCTGGGTTTCGGCTTGTAGGGGTTCTGGTTGCAGAGATTGGGGGTTGTTCGCCGACAGCGCTGCAATGGGGTTTCCGGTTGCTGCTGGCGATTCTGCAACGGGAGGAGGGGATTGTTTCATCGCGCCAGACTGTATAGTTGCAGCAGCGACTCCCACCGCTGTTGCAAGTCCTGCTAAGCTGACTGTGATGATTTGACTGTTGGTAAATGACATAATTGACCTCTCTGTATTTATACTAATAATTTTTGTTTCGGAGTTGGGGCGATCGCCAGTTTATTTATAGTGGAAATACTTAGTGCGGGCCGTTGGGTCAGGATTTTTATCTACCATTTCAGATGGATAATTGTCGCAATAATTTCCGTCAATATATACTGGATGCCTTTACTGATGGTAATCTTGCTTGTCATTTGCGCGCAAATCTGGCAAGGTAAGTGTTCAGCACGAGGTGTATAAAATGTCAAGATTGATTCCTCTGAGATTACAACCGCCCCGCGATCGATTGTTGGAGGAGGTGAAGCAGGAAGTTGTAGCCGCGATCGCGCAGTCTTTGCACGCTGCTGTGCTGGCTAACTTCAGCCCAGACTCGCAGCCTCTGGGTGCTAGCCGGTGTTGGGATGTGGAAGTGAAAGCCGGCAACCGTCCGAGTTTTCGCCTTCCTCCCAAAGCTAGCATTTCTAAAGTGTTCGATCGCAGCGGTGGCAAATTGGTCATTTTGGGAGCGACGGGTTCCGGCAAAACCACGACCCTGCTAGAATTGGCTCTGGTGTTAGTTTCCCGCGCCCAAAAAGATGCTAGTTTGCCTCTACCAGTGTTGTTTGAACTCGGATCGTGGAAAGTCGAATCCGGGGCGATCGCCGATTGGTTAATTGCTCAACTTCAGTACAAATACGGCATCTCTCCCGCTACGGGCAAAAAATGGCTCGCCGAACAAAAATTGTTACCTCTCCTCGACGGTTTAGACGAAGTAGAAACCCAGCGCCAAAACTTGTGCATTCAAGCAATCAATCAGTTTCTTGAAAGCGAAATTAAACCCAAACATTTAGTAGCTTGCAGCAGTTTTGAAGTTTACAAAAACTGCCCAACTAGATTTAAACTCCAAGCAGCAGTTTTGCTAAAACCTTTGACAGAAATTCAAATTAAAAATTATCTGCAAGCAGCCAGAAGCCGCGAACTTTGGTACAGCATCGAGAAGGAACCAGAATTGTTGAAACTGGCAAAAGTTCCCTTATTATTGAGCATGATGGCTCTGGCTTATGACGATATTTTAATCGAAGCTTGGAAGCGCATAAGTTCCGTAGAAGAACAGCGCAAATATCTGTTAACTGCCTATATTCGCCACCAAATTAGCCGGGAAGTCAAGCAGTATCCGAGAAACAAAGAACTGCGGCCCGAACAAATTCGCCACTGGCTGGGATGGTTGGCGAGAAGGATGGAACAGCAAGGACTTCAAGAATTTTACCTCGATCGCATACCGTCTGGCTGGCTGCAAACAGGAGAGGAACAGCGCAAGTATCAGTTTGGAGTTAAGTTGCTTGGCGGGCTGATTTGGGTGATTTTGGGATTGATTTTTACCCTAGTCTCCGGGTCGAGTTGGGGGTTGATTGCGGGTGCTGTTGTGGCGGTAATTAGTGCTTTCTTGCCGGGAATTCCGGGGATTGAAAATTTTATTTTGCACCTGGTACTGTGGTCTAGCGGTCATATTCCTTGGGATTACCAGCGTTTTTTGGATGCTGCGGGCGATCGGCTGTTGCTGCAAAAAACGGGCGATCGGCGCTATCGATTTATTCACGATTTGTTACAAAAACATTTTGCTGAAATATAAATGCTTAATTGACATCCTCCCACCGTAAATTTGACAAAAAGAGCGAAAGATGATAGAGGAGAGATTTTATACTATCCAAGTGCAAACTGTACGATCGCATCCTCATCCGCACCCCAAAAGGTTAAGATTCTAATCTGACCTCCTGCAATCATTGCTTCACCTCCTATGGCAGAAACCCTACTGTTCAACGCCCTCCGCGAGGCGTTAGACGAAGAAATGGCCCGCGACTCCTCCGTATTCGTACTCGGCGAAGACGTAGGCCAATACGGCGGTTCCTATAAAGTCACCAAAGACCTCTACGAGAAATACGGCGAACTCCGAGTGCTGGACACCCCGATCGCCGAAAATAGCTTTACAGGCATGGCAGTCGGCGCGGCAATGACCGGATTGCGGCCGGTCATCGAAGGCATGAACATGGGCTTTTTGCTGCTGGCGTTCAACCAAATATCCAACAACGCCGGAATGCTGCGCTACACCTCCGGCGGCAACTTCAAAATGCCGATGGTGATTCGCGGCCCCGGCGGCGTGGGCCGACAACTCGGCGCGGAACACTCCCAGCGTCTCGAAGCCTATTTCCAAGCAGTACCGGGTTTGAAAATAGTCGCCTGTTCGACTCCCTACAACGCCAAAGGACTCTTAAAATCAGCCATCCGCGACGATAACCCCGTTCTGTTCTTCGAGCACGTCTTGCTGTACAACCTCAAGGAAAATTTGCCAGAAACAGAATATTTAGTGCCGTTAGACAAAGCGGAAATTGTGCGATCGGGCAAAGATGTCACCATCTTGACATATTCCAGAATGCGGCACCACGTCCTGCAAGCCCTGCCCGCACTGCTAAAAGAAGGTTACGATCCCGAAGTAATCGACCTAATTTCTCTCAAACCTCTGGATATGGAGACAATTGGCGAATCCATTCGCAAAACCCACAAAGTAATTATTGTGGAGGAATGTATGAAAACCGGAGGCATCGGTGCCGAACTAATTGCTTCGATTAGCGATCGATTTTTTGACGAACTCGACGCACCAGTTTTGCGCCTGTCTTCGCAAGATATTCCCACACCTTACAACGGTAATTTGGAAAGACTGACAATTGTCCAGCCCAACCAAATTGTCGAAGCCGTCCAAAAAATGGTAGCTTTGCGAGTATAAATAGTTATTGGTAATTTGTAATGTGTTGTTGGTTATTTGTTATCTGTTATTTGAAGACCGAAAAAAAGCTCGGAACCAACCAATAACCCACAACCAATAACCAACAACCAATAACAATAACCAATAACCAACAACAATAATTAAATATGCAAAAACAGCGTTCAATATTAGCCCTAATTTTTGTTTTGATCGTGGCAGCCATTACTGTAATAGTAACAATACCGACGCGGCTGGGATTAGACTTGCAAGGAGGATCGCAACTCACGATTCAGGTAAAAACTACCCCCACAATTCCCAAAATTGATCCGGGAATGTTAGAAGCAGTGCGGCGGATCGTCGAAAACCGCGTCAACGGTTTGGGCGTTTCCGAATCAGTGGTACAAACAGTAGGAGAAAACCAAATTCTCGTGCAGTTGCCGGGAGTAAATGACCCGCAGCAAGCAGAACGAGTTTTGGGCGGCACCGCCAAGCTAGACTTTCGGGAACAACTGCCGGGAACAGAAGCGCAATTAGCTATTGAAAGGCAGTTGCAGCAGGAATTGCTGGCAAAACAAACAGAATTGAAAACGAGCAAAAATGAAGCCGCAATTCAAGAAAATCAGGCTGCTTTGAAAAGGAGCAATGAGGCGATCGCCAAACTCTACAAAAGCAGCGGACTAGGCGGCGAAAACCTCAAAGACGCTCAACCTCAACCCTTGCAGTCTGGGAATAGCTGGAACGTCGCTCTCCGTTTCGATACAAAAGGAGGCGAATTATTTGGCCAACTCACTAAAAAATTAGCCGGCACCGGACGGACTCTGGGGATTTTTCTAGACGAAAGAATGATCAGTTCTCCTGTAGTAGGCGTTGAATTTGCCCAGACAGGAATTACTGGCGGCAGTGCCGTAATTCAAGGCAACTTTACCACCCAAGAAGCTAATGATTTGGCAGTGCAATTGCGGGGCGGTGCTTTGCCGGTACCGGTCGAAATTATTGAGAACCGTACCGTCGGTGCAAGCTTAGGACGAGACAGCATTCAAAGCAGTATTAATGCAGGGATCGGCGGCTTAATTTTAGTCTTGATGTTCATGGTGGCATACTACCGACTCCCCGGCGTAATTGCCAATATTGCTCTGTTAATTTATGCTTTGCTAACTTGGGCTGCTTTTGTACTGTTGGGAGTGACATTAACGCTACCGGGAATTGCTGGTTTTGTACTCAGCATCGGGATGGCGGTAGATGCTAACGTGCTGATTTTTGAGCGCACTAGGGAAGAGTTGCGGGCGGGGAAGACGCTTTATCGATCGGTCGAATCCGGTTTTTACCGCGCTTTTTCCAGTATTTTAGACGGTAACGTCACAACACTGATTGCTTGTGCTGCACTGTTCTGGTTGGGTGCAGGTTTAGTTAAAGGTTTTGCTGTAACGCTAGCATTGGGCGTGGTAGTAAGTATGTTTACCGCTCTTACTTGCAGTCGCACTCTAATGTTGGTAGTGTTGGGTTTTCCGGGATTACGCAAACCCGAGTGGTTTTGTCCCAATTTGCAAAAAGCCGCTAATAGTTAACTGTTGGCAGTTGGCAGTTGGCAGTTGACAGTTGACAGTTGGTAGTTGGTAGTTGGCAGTTGGTAGTTGACAGTTGACAGTTGACTGTTGACTGTTAACTTCTTCCTTCTTCTTCCCTCTTCCTTCTTCCCTCTTCCTTCTTCCCTCTTCCGACGGACTTAAATCCGTTACATCCGTTACATCCGTTACATCCCGTACATTGCTCGTTGCCGAACTTCCTTCTTCCCTCTTCCTTCTTCCCTCTTCCGACGGACTTACATCCGTTACATCCCGTACATTGCTCGTTGCCGAACTTCCTTCTTCCTTCTTCCCTCTTCCTTCTTCATTCAAATTATGCAATTTAGTGTTACCAAACAGCGATCGCTCTGGTGGAGTATTTCCGCCGCGATCATCCTTGCAGGTATAGTATCGATGGCGATTTCTTGGACTCGTCCCGACATCCGTGCACCGCTGCGCCCCAGTTTAGACTTTATCGGCGGTACTCGCCTACAATTTGAACTCGACTGCACGAAACCGGAAAATTGTAAACCCATCGATCTTGCTGCTGTCCGCCAAGTCCTCGATACCCAAGGTTTAGCTGGTAGCAGCATTCAAGTTATCGGCAAAGAACAGCGCGGTTTGTCGCTGCGGACAAAAACTTTGGATGTCGAAAAGCGGACTGAGTTGCAAAAAGCTTTGAGCGAAAAACTAGGCGCTTTTGCTCCTCAATCTATTCAAATAGATACGGTTGGGCCTACCCTCGGCAAACAGTTGTTTACTTCTGGTTTGCTGGCTTTGTTGCTTTCCTTTGCGGGCATTACTCTTTATCTGACATTCCGATTTCAGTTAGACTATGCCTTTTTTGCTTTTGTTGCTCTGTTTCACGATGTCTTAATTACGCTTGGTATATTCTCAATTTTGGGTTTAGTTGGAGGACTGGAAGTTGACAGTTTATTTGTCGTCGCGCTCTTGACAATTATCGGTTTTTCTGTTAACGATACAGTGGTAATTTACGATCGGGTGCGGGAAGTAATTAAGCTAAATCCCGGACTGTCGATCGATCAAATTGTCGATGATGCCGTAATGCAAACCCTGGGAAGGTCAATCAACACCACCCTGACAACCCTGCTGACCTTGTTTTCAATCTTTTTGTTTGGTGGCGAAACGCTTAAATACTTTGCTTTAGCATTGATTATCGGTTTTATTGCCGGTGCGTATTCCAGTATTTTCATTGCCAGCACGCTGCTAGCTTGGTGGCGCAGTCGCACGGGCAACTCCATCCCCCTCCCCGCAGAAGGAATCAACCCATCAGAAGAAGTTTAACGATTGTTGGTCATCAGTCATTAGCGATCGGGCTGCTGACTGCTGTTCTCGCAACCGTGCAAAGACGGTTAGGAAGTTCTTAATTGCACTTTCCCCATGCAGTCGATTGCAACTTCGGTCTTCCTTCTTCCTTCTTCCTTCTTCCTTCTTCCTTCTGCTATGACTAATGAAAGCGATCCAAATTTTCAAAGAGAAGTCCAAAGGCTTCACAAACTAACAGTTTACGGCCGCTGGTTAACTGTGATATTGCTATGGATTAGCGTCGGTTCTTTGAGCATTTGGAGTTTGCGTCGCGAAATCGGTTTGTGGTTAGAACACTTCACTTGGGTCGCGGTGTACTACGGTTTATACTTTCACCGTTGGCCGACTCTCGGCCTCGGTTTGTGCTTAGGAATGACTTTAGCAGTGATAACTTGGCAAACTCGCAATGCGTTGCGAGGATTGCCCCTGCAGGAAAAACAGGGTTTAGAAAAACAAGTGCGCCGCATCCGCCAACAGGGGCCGAGTCATCCTTTGTGGAAGTGGGTTTGCAAAAATTCGCAGTAGGCGGCGGGCTTGATTTTTTAGTCTCAAGCAAGAGAAACGAAAGTTTGACAAGAAGCGGTTTCAACCGCCGAATCCCTAACTTTTATTGCTTCTTCCTTCTTCCTTCTTCCTGATGAAGTTGGACGGAAAGATCGGGGGGGGGGACAGCACTAACAACTAACAACTAACAACTAACAACTAACAACTAACAACTAACAACTAACAACTAACAACTAACAACTAACAACTAACAAATGAGGGCCCGCACGCACCATCCACCGCCCTACTAATACCAATTTTCAAAAAGAATGCAACAGTATTCTTGTTCCCCCCGCAATGCAGCGGGGGGGCTAGGGGGGGTCGAAGAGTGTTGCACGATTTTAGAGAAATGGTATAACAAATAACAAATAACAAATAACAAATAACAACTAACAACTAACAACTAACAACTAACAACTAACAACTAACAACTAATGACTAATGACTAATGACTAATGACTTCTTATGTATCAAGCAAAGCGAGGCAAAATCTGTGCTGGCGAAGACTGTAGAAGCGGAATCTCGATCGCAAATTCGGTTCCTTTTCCCGGTTCCGAAACGCACTTCAATTCGCCGCCGTGTTGGTTGACAACCACTTCATAGCTAATGGATAGTCCCAAACCAGTTCCTTTACCGACCGGCTTCGTAGTAAAGAAAGGGTCAAACAACCGCTTCCGAACAGCTTCTGTCATTCCCGGGCCGTTGTCAAAAATTCTAATTATTACCTTTTTTTCCTCGGTTAATTCCGTGCATATCCGAATAGTAGGAGTCAGGTAAGTAGAGTTATTAATTGAGGATGTAGTGTTTGTTTTGTAATGACTTTGCTCGCATACTTGCGAAGAGTGATGGCTTTTTTTTTCAAAATTTTCGTGTTTTTTACACTCAACTATAGCGTAAATAGCATTAACTAAAATATTCATAAATACCTGATTTAGCTGTCCGGGATAGCACTGCACCAGCGGCAAATCGCTGTATTCTTTATGAATGGCGATCGCCTCCTGGCCCGGTTTGCCTTTAAGCTGGCTTTGCAAAAGCATAATCGTGTTGTTGATACCGTCGTGAATGTTGACCAGCTTCATTTCGGCCTCGTCTAACCGGCAAAAATTCCGCAGCGACAAAACGATATCGCGCACTCTTTCTGCACCTTGCTGCATGGAATTTAATACTTTCGGCAAATCTTCCAGCAAATAATCGAGTTCGATTTTTGCTGATTCCGCTTCAATGGCTGGGATGGATTCGGAACTGTGCTGCTGGTAGAGATAAAGCATCCGTATCAAACATTCAGTATACTCTTTCGCGTGGTGTACATTGCTGTAGATAAAGCCGATCGGATTGTTGATTTCGTGAGCTACTCCTGCTACCAACTGCCCCAAAGAAGACATTTTTTCCGTTTGAATTAGTTGAGTTTGAGTGCGCTGAAGTTCCAGCAGAGCAAGTTCGAGCTGTTGGGCTTGATGCCTCAATTGTGCTTGGGATTCGCGCATCGCTACGGTTGCTAACTCGTGAATTTGCAACTGAGAAAGCAGCAATTCGTGCACATCTAAAAGTTTGTAATTTTCCGGCTCTACCTGCACTACAATGGGTTCGTGGATTAGTTGTGGCGATCGCTCCAAAGACTGCCGCACTGCCGTCATAATTGAGGTTTCGCGATCGAGAACCAACATATCAGTTTTAGTAAAGCGGTAGAGTATCAACAAAGGCTGTTGAGAAAATAACTCCAAACTGTAGGGGCGGCTCATATGTTCAAAAAAACGCCGGCGCGAAATCATCCCTATAAACTTTCCTTGCTGAGTGATGATAATGCCGGGAAGTAAAGGGTTTGCTTGAAAAATTTGAGAAACTTCGTCACCCACACAGTCAGACTCTAGAAGAAAATCGTACAGGGTTAATTCTTGTAGAGTCGATCGCAAACCAAGCGGCGATTTAAGGGGACTCAACCCGTCAGTTTCATACACTGCTCCCTCCTTTGGTAATTGGCAGTTGTGGTTGGCTGCTGGAGTATTGCGTACTATTTATTTGCACTGCATTTTATACTCTTTTTATACTTGGGCAATCAACTCTACTCGGCTCGATCGCATATAGTTAATTCAGCAAGATTTTTTTTGCTTAAATCGCGCTAATTTCACCCGAAACGATATTGCAGGTTAGATTAATTTAACAGCAGACACCCCTTTGAAACCTGACTGTAGCAATTCTAAATCAATGTAAATAACTGTTTCCCAGGAAGAGCTAGGGAACTGATGTCACTCGCTGCATTGCCTCGGGACGCAATTAGGTAGGCTTTTCCTCGCTCCAGAAGCGTTACTTTCGCTCGAACTGGTAACGAGTAGTCCTACAAATCCTGCAAAGATTACTATATTTAGTAAATTTAATCTATCCAAGATTCGACTAACCAGAATATAGCAGTTATAACTACCTTTAATTTTTCATATATAGCGGTTCTCTAAAAAGTGAGGTATGCTTTTAGGCCCGATGCCCGATGCCAGGTTTGACCTATGCCGGATAGTACCTCATCTTTTTGAGAAAGGTTATAGTTAAAGGTAGTTCAGATTGATAGACATCCGCGACCTGAGCCAGAAAATTGTCTATTACCCCTTAATGAAAATTATATGACAATCAGACAAGAGTAGCGACAAATCGGGAGCCGATCGCCCGCCGTGACAATTCAAGCAAAACCCGTTGCGGAGAATTGCCAAGAAATATCAACAGTCATTTGGTTTCGCACAAATGCCGATCGCTCTCAACACCGGGATTGTATCGCAGGTAGTCTTCCAGCCAGCCACAGCCGACTGCGACCAATTTGTCAAGTTCCATAGATTCTACTTTAGCAGGCTCAAGACTCCAAAGCTTCACCGACGCACCTTTGCGATTAAAGCTCTAGCTGGAGAAGTTGAGGGAGAAGTTGAGGGAGAGAATGCTATCAATTTCGTCGATAAAAATTACGATCGGACGATCGCTCGCAGGAAGCAATACTTGTTCGATAAATTCATTTAATCGGAGGACTGGCGGCAAATGTTCTCGCTCGCGCCACCAATTCCTGACATTCATTTTTATTTTAAAGCTGTTGGCGAGAGTGGCTGTAAAGCCCGCATACCACTGGAGGGGAGTTATTTCGGCAGTACCAATTCCCGTGATGTCAACAAGTGAGCAGGCGGTGTTTTCGGCTTGCAAGCGGCGTGCTGTTTGCACCCGCAAACTCGGTTTTCCCATTTGCCGCCCGGTGAGCACGTAGCAAAATTCGCCGGCTTTTAATGCGTCGTAAAGTTCGCGATCTGCCGCTCTGGTGACGTAAGTAGGAGCATTCGGCGGCAAACTTCCGCCAACTTGATATTCAAATTCTGTAGCTGTCAAATCGGACAAGGCCAATAAAGGGGAAGCAGAAGCAATTAATTGTATTTTACCTAACTTTTCCTCAAGTTCAACTTCTCTTTGAGGAATTTGATTTTGTTGGGATAATCTGGCGGTGATAATTACTTCTTTTTTCCCTTGATTTTAGGCAATTCTCATGAGAAACTCTAATATATTCATGGGATGAATGTCTGGGGGCTGGGTTTTGTTTGGTATCGCCCGCTTGCTAGAGAGAAAGGACATTTGAGGAAAGTAAGCGAGGGTTTCCATGTGCGGTTTGCCAAACGAGATGTGTTAACTATATAGACGGCGGGCCGATCGCACTTTCAGTACAATGTCACTATTTCAACCTGTACATCCGCTGATTCTCTAACTGTGAGTGCGTGAATATCTCTACAATCCTTTGGCTGTCTGGGTTAGAAGTGTTTTAATGTAGGGGCGTGCCGGCCGGCGATCGGCAGACAGTTAGCGTATTGGCACAAGCAAAGGGAGAATGGGGGGAGAGTTTGTTGCTTGTTGCTTTTTCCTCTCGGCAGAATCGAGCCACCGGAGGACAAATTTTGGGATTTCGCCCTCAAAGATGAAGATAAAAAATAGAGCCAGCCGCAGCAATATCAACCAAAAGAATGATTCACAGACAAAAAGTTGCGTGTTATCTTTACGAGATACTTCATATACAAAAAATTTTTTAGCTAAAAGGAGAGCAAAAAATGGAAACACCTACAGATCGCATACAAGAACCGGTGGGGACAAGAGAACTCGAATCAACACCTGTATCTAAAACAGTTTCGGCCCAAAAAGTGGCTGAGGTTAACTTTGAAACGACTCCTTTAGAAACACCTGCTTATGCTCAGCAGAAAGTTACCGTCGAAGAGTTGAAGATTAACGGCAACGATTTGGTTGCTAAGGTTAAAGAACTGATTCACGAAGGCAATATCCGCCGCATCATTATCAAAAATGAAGAAGAACGGATATTAGTAGAAGTCCCTCTGACTGTGGGAGTAGTCGGCGGAGTAATCGGTGCGGCTTTGTTTCCTGTGATTGCAGCAGTAGGTGCGATCGGTGCATTAGTCGCTCACTTGACTATCATCATTGAAAGAACGGATTAAAAAAAAATCAGCGGTGAGAAGACCGGGCGGTTTCAACCGCCGTCTTCCTTTGATAAAATTTGGTTGAAGCCGCCGTCTGATCTATACCCTAAGAAACAGCTTGGTGAGCCAACTTAACTTTCCCTAAAGCCATCTTCCTGCTGTCAAAGAGTTTCATAACTCCCGAAGAAATGGTGTCGATGACATCAGGAGCGCAGTAAGACAGAAACTCTTCCGACGTAATACGCTCTGCAAAAAAATCTTGAGCTTTCTTCAGGAAGTTTTCAGTTTCAGCAAAGCCGATAGATTTGATAATAAAGGTAGCTACGGGGGAGTTTTTAATATCATAGGGAGATTCTTGATTGCGTCCTATTGCTAACAAGTCTAAAACCTCTTTTTCTAACTGACTTTCTAAGGGATAGGCGATTTTTCGGTTGGGCAAATAATCCTCTAGAACCGATGTTTTAAATCCGGGTGCGCGAAGTTCTCCCATCATTGTTGAAAGGGGAATGTCGCGGCCCAAACGGTAGGAAAGAGCTTCTAAGATGGCGATGGTAATTAGTTTTATTCCTAGATAAAGTTTGGCAGCGGCGATATTTTTTCGTGTTTGGGCAATCATGTTAGCGTAGGTTTCATCGTCCGGCTCTTGCATGAACTGCTGGAAAACGAGTTCGGGTTTTAGGAAGTTTAAAAATCCTTCCATTTTTTGCAGAGATTCGCGATATCCGCCAACAGTATAGGAATTGACATTGCTCAATTCGTGGTTGGTTTCCGGCATTAAGTTCCAGGTATTGTCTAAGAAATCAGAGGAATTTGGAGAGGCAAAATTCTCTACATCCCGATTGGCTAACCTGACAGAACGCTTGACAATTTCTACAGTTTCGGCATCAGTCCATCCGAAATCAAAATCGCGATTTACAATTACTAACCGCTGGTGCAAAAGTTCGATCGCGCTGAAACCCGAGGGCGACACCGGACGAAAAGGAATAGTAGCTTCGATGCAAGCTGCTATCTGGGCGATCGTACTAGCTGGCAAAAAAGGCTCTAAAGATTTGGCAGCAATGACGGCGCTCAAAAATTCGTTTTGGCCGCCAAAGGGCGAGAGAGCCTTACCGGGAAGGAACCCAAAGACACTGGCCACAAGCTGATACATGGTATCGTCGGGCAGTTCGGTTTCATCTTTAATAATTAACTGCGATCGCACTTCTTTGAGAAAAGGACAAAGGGCGCTGCTAATATTGAAACTTACGCCCTGATCGACTTGCACGTACACGAGGTCGTGAAATAGCGCAGCCAGCACCTCGATCGGATCGACTGACCCCCCAACCTCAAAAATGTGTTCCGACGTGTGAAAGAAGCGCCAAGGCCCTCTCATGGTTTGAATGATTAACTCGGCTATCTGTTCGAGCTTGGGAATGTCTGCTCGACCTCCCAATTGCTCGATCGACGTGACTAGGCAATCCAAACACCGTTTTTGTTCTCCCAAAAGCTCCATTTACGCACCTCCAGTGCATTCCCTGATTGTCTTTGACGCTTATTGCATGGTATCAAAACACGCTGCGATCGTGCCATTGCTTTTGGCTCAAAAATTTCAGCTCGCGGGAGAGAGTCCGAGTCCGAGAGAGTCCGAGGGGGAGAGTCCGAGAGTGCCAGGGGGATAGTCACAGAGGACAGGGGAAAGGGGGAAACAGGCGAATTAAAAAATTAAAGTTTGGCGGCGAATGACCAAGTATGGCGATCGGTATCATGAATAACAGGAGATTCCATCGGTGAGTTAATAACCGCCAACTGGCGAAATCTCAAAAAAAATCAAATTTCTAATAGCAATTATCAAAACTCGTGCAACAGTATTGGTAGGGTTGGTCGTACAAAGACAGCTTTGCACCTCAGATTATGTCTATTAAATATTGCTACACAACAATTGTCGGATTTGTTTTCACCAGCCCTGCGAGGAGTGGTGCGACTCTGTGAGATTGTCGATGGTGAGGGGAGGGATTGATAGCAAGGGACGCGCCCTGCAGGGTCAAAAAAATCGACTTTCCCTCGAAAAAGTCCCCGATCGAGCGGCCGAGCAAAAACCAAGTTTTTAACTTCGGGGCCGAGCGATCGATTTTTCAGCTTTTAGAGAGATGCAAAAAGTCGCCCGATCGCTACACTATTAACTAGGAACTCAGCAATTTGGGAGACTAGGCGGCGTGAAATTCGTGTCCGACCCGCGAATAACAGTCAAAATCAGCAAAATGAACGAGCGGGTGCGGTGGCAAGAACAGGCGATAGTCGATCGGGCGATCGACCAAACTCGGATTGTTTTAGAAACTCAAACCAGCGACTCTCCAGAGTTTTCATTTTTAGTCGCAGGCGACAGCGGCACGAGCAACCACCGCGGCCACAACCCGCAGCGGCAGATTGCCCAGCAAATGCTCTCGCAGCGGGAAACTTGCCGTTTCCTCCTCCACACGGGGGATGTAGTTTATCTCGTCGGTTCCAGCGAATATTACTTGCAAAACTTTATTCGCCCCTACCGAGAATTTATCGTCGGCGGCGAGCATCCCTCTCGGATTGCTTACGATCGCATGGTGTTTAACTTTCCGTTTTTGCCAGTACCGGGAAACCACGACTATTACGACTTGCCCGTAGTCTACGGCCTGCTGTCGGCAACAGCGTATCCGCTGCGGAAGCTGTTGGGTTCCAAATTGGATCTCGATGTTGGCTGGCACGGTTCCGATCGCGGAAATGCCTACGCCAAAGCATTTCTCGACTACCTGAAAACTCACAAATTGCCGGGAGAACTCGATCGCCACCTAGACACCCACTACACCGCCAGCACCAGCACAGGCCGCTGCATCCGCTACCAACCCGGAAGCTTTACGCGCTTACCCAACCGCTATTACACGTTCCGCAGCGGCGGCATCGACTTCTTCGCCCTCGACTCCAACACCTTCAACGAACCCTTGCCGCTGCCGAAAACCAAACAAGGCGACATTCGCCGCCGGAATTTGGAAATCGAGCGCCAGCAGTTGGAACAAGAAAAATTGGCAATGCTGGAAATGTGCGATCGGCTAAACCCCGAAATTCCAGAACAAGCCGAACAGCTAGACGACTTGAGCGCCAAATTAGCGCAAGTTGACGAAATGCTGATGGATATTGACAAACAACTGTCCTCCGACAAAACAGCCACCGATGTCGAACAGCTCGAATGGCTCGAAAGGCGACTGATTGACTCTTGGCGCGATTCAGACGTGCGGGGGCGGGTAATTTACCTGCACCATCCCCCCTACGTAACCGAGGCGACAAAGTGGAATCAAGCTCAAACTTTGGCCGTGCGGTTGCGGTTGCGCGAGGTACTCGACGTGGTGCGCGATGCAGTTGGAGAGGCGGCGCGGGGTCGTCCGCTAGTAGATTTGGTGCTGACCGGCCACGCCCACTGTCTGGAACACCTGCGGACTGGGGATACCGGACACGGCGACTCTGGGATTAATTGGATTGTTTGCGGGGGCAGCGGGCACAGCCTGCGCCGCCAGCGCCCGGAAGGCCCGGTGTTGGAGGAACCATCAAGTCCTGAAGCTTATCGGTTGGGGCGCGAACCGGGTGTCAAAACCGCCGGCCGGCGGGTAGCGGAATCTTTGCTATTTGTCGGCCGCAGCGGTCAAGGTTCCCACAAACGCCGTCCTTATTCGTGTTTGCGGATTGATGTTCTTGACGGGACTCCCCCCAAGTTCCGAGTCACACCTTTGGTTGTCGAACGATTTGAGGGGAAATGGCAGGATATCGCGATCGAACCTTTTGTGATTTAACCCTCGTTTCTAGGTTCGATCGTTCTCACATCTCTGTGGCAAAAACCGGGTTTCTGACCGCGAATTTAGCATCACAACCTATATCTTTCGTTCAGAAACCCGGTTTTTAAGAGCTTCTTGAGAATGGTACTCTTCTGTCAGATGGTTCCGACTTGGGTGCTCAGACTTTTATGAAAAACTGAGTCCGAACGATCGAACTAATTGCATTGTTGGCGATCGAGATCGAGTTTTGCCGAAGCCAAAAACTTAATTCCTAAGTTTTAAATTCTCAAAATTCTGTCTCGCACTGGAAAATTTTTAATCTTTGCACTCAACTCAATTCAGGAGAAAAATTCAATGATTGCCAACTTAACTGCCACCGGTTGGGAAATTATTTATCACCGCGCCCACGCTTTGCTCGCCGCCCAACTTGGCGGACAGTGGAAGCGCTCGAAATCTCCGATTCGCCTCTACGAAACCATAGCCGCGATTTCCCACCACGACGATTTAGAAAAAGAGTGGGAAGAGCATATTTTGACTGAAGCCGGCGCGCCCTTTGATTTTACCTTGGACACAGAAACTTCAGTGCCTAAAATGAAAGGATTGACCGAGACTTCTATATATCGGGGGCGGTGGGTAGCAATGTTGACTTCCATGCACATGAGCTATCTGAACGAAGGAAAGCGGGGAGAGTCGAAGGAATTAAACGATTTTTTGGACGAACAACTCGCAAACCAAAAAAAATGGCGCGAGGAGTTGAAGATTTCTAAAGAAGAGGCAGAATCAGCTTATGCTTTTTTCCAGTGGTGCGATCGGCTATCATTAATTCTGTGCAGCCGCGAGTTGCCCGCCGGAGAACGAGCTTTAGAAATTAGTGTCGGCCCCGACGGAAAACGCTACGATATTCTACAGCACAGCAACGAACTCGTAACTGTAACTCCTTGGCCTTTTGAAGACGATAAGTTTACGGTGAACGTCGAAGCGTGCCGCTTAGATAAAGTCAAGTTTGACAGCAATGAGGAAATTAAAGAAGCGCTGGCAAAGGCTCCGCGCGAAGTGTTAGAATGGACTTTTGTCAAGTCTTAATCAAACCTTTGAAAAATAGGTGAGGTTTGTTTTTGGAGTTTTGGCTCGTTACCAGGAAGAGCCTGGTAATGCAGGTGCGGAGGCTCTTCCTCCTTCTTTCTTACAACTTACAGGAGAGAAGATTGTAGGAGGTGTTTAAAATATTAAGTTTTCGATCCTAAGAGCGATTTAGGGGGAGCGAAACTTCGATACAAACGAAAACAATCGATGATTTCAGTTCAGCCATTACCTATTACCGATTATCAACTATGAAACGTTCAGCCTGCCTAATTTTTAATCCCGTCGCCGGCAACAGAGATCCAGACCAAGATTTAGCGATAATTCAGGATATTTTAGAGCCGTTTATTGACTTAGATATTGTGCTGACAACGCCAGAAATAGACGCAGATCGACTCGCCCGCCAAGCAGTGGATAGGGGAGTTGACGAAATTATTGCTTGCGGGGGCGACGGCACACTATCAGCCGTTGCTGGGGCGATTGTCGGCACAAACATTCCTTTAGGAATTATTTCGCGGGGAACTGCAAATGCTTTTGCTAATGCTTTAGAGCTTCCGAATACAATTGAAGCCGCCTGTGAAACTATTTTGGGAGGGTTGACGCGGGTGGTGGATGCGGCGACTTGCAACGGTAAAATGCCGATGGTTTTGTTAGCTGGGGTGGGTTTTGAGGCGGAAACTGTCGAATTAGCCGATCGCGAAATGAAGAATCGCTGGGGAATGCTGGCTTACATTCTGTCGGGAATTAAACAGTTAAACAATCTAGAAAGATTTGAAGCGGAAATCGAGACAGAAGATAAAATCGTCAGCGTTACTGCTGTAGCCGTCACGGTGGCGAATGCAGCGCCGCCTACTTCGATTTTAGCTCAAGGCCCGGCGGGGATTATTTTTGATGACGGCTTGCTGGATGTGACGCTGGTTGCGCCTGAAAATAAAGCTGGGGCGATCGCAGCTTCCTATCACCTATTGCAAACAGCTTTGACTGGTAATCCGAGCGATCGGGACGACATCGGTTATTTGCGCGCCAAAAAGGTAAAAATTACTACCGATCCGCCTCAGAAAGTAGTTGTAGACGGGGAACTTTTCGGCATTACTCCGATTACTATTGAGTGCGTTCCCGGAGGTTTAACTATTTTTGTACCGCGAGTTGAAGAACCGCAAGCCGTGGAAAAACTCACGGGTTTAGCAGATATCGAAATTACTTTGAAGTAGAATTAGCTTTTACACAAATCAATTCCGGCGGTTAGAAACCAGGTTTGCATAAATCAATTCCGGCGGTTATACCAATTTCAAAAAATAATGCAACAGTATTCTTGTCCCCCCCCAAAGTATCGGGGGGGCTAGGGGGGGTCGGAGACTATTGCATGATGTTAGAGAAATGGTATTAGAAACCAGGTTTGCACAAATCAATTCCGGCGGTTAGAAACCAGGTTTTCACAAACAAAGTCCGCCTGCGCGGACTGGGATCGAGACCGCATGGGCGGTCTTTTGTTTTTATGCTTCTAATATTTGGCGAATCCGACGCTCCAAACGTTCGAGGTCGAGTCCACCTTCATCGCGGCTGATGCGGCGCACGGTGACGTTAACATTGGTCAAATCTGCCAGCAAATCTTGCAGAATTTCTTGTTGTTGGCGAGCTTGGGTAATTTCGCGCGGTTCCTGCACCAAATCGCGGACGATCGTATCTTCGGCGCGCGAAGCAACGATCGGGTCAGCTTCGCCGTCTACGTGCACGAAAGTGCGCCGACCGGGTCCCCGTTCTTCTTCGATTGGTATTACTGCCGTTACGCGATCGGAGCGTACATATTTGCCAAATCCCAGGTGGACTAAGACGGAAGATTGTATTTTCATAGATAGCAAAATTTATTTGTAAGTTATCTATATTTTAGCTTTTACAGCTATGAAACAACAACCAATATAACCCTTATATTTAATGCAAAATATGTCGGATTTCACCATGCTTAATTACTGTCATTTTTGGTGAAATATGCTAAGCTAATTAACTGGATAGAACCTACGCACGGGTAGTCAGAAACCGGGTTTTTTCCGAAAATATTTCGTTCCAGCCAGCAGAGTCGGTAAAAACCCGGTTTCTTTTGCCGGAGTGCGTAACTCCTGTTAACATAGAATTAGAGCAGTTTGCGACCCGCAACACATTTCAGGGACACAGCCTACCAATTTGAGATTTGAGCATTACGACCACCGATAAACAGGAAAGCCTCAATGATCCCAATTAGTCTCGACTTAGTTATCAGCCTCGTGACAGCCATTCCCTTCGGCACCGTCAAAGACAAGCTTCAGCGCAACGAAGCTGTCATCAAATTATTAAAAAAATTCAACCTCGACCCCGACGCGCCACCAGCAGATTTTAGCGGAGTTTATGTTTATACTTTAGTAGAATACGGCGCAGGCAAACCCAAACAAATTTTAGAACTGTTTCGCCAAAAAGAAATTGAATCAGCATTTCGCAAAGCTTTTGAGTCCGATAGCCCAGCCATTTTAATTCAAGCAGGCGAAGATTATCTGAACGAGTCTGCTTTGGGCAAGGAAATTCGCGCTTTAGGCATCGATCCCAGACGGGAATTTATGGCGTTTGCAGCCGTGTTTATGGAAGTAGCAAAGCGGACGCGGACGCTGGGAGATGTGATGGTGGGAAATGCGCTCGCCTCTTTGCAAAAACGCCTATGTATGGTAATGGATCGCATCGAACGCCTTCCCACGCTGGAAGGAATTCGCACCGAATTTGCGCGGTTGGAATCTCAAGATTATCCCGCACTTCCCGCAGCCGAATCCAACAATATTCAAAAGTCTCAAGCTTTTATTTTATCGCAACAAGTTCGAGGTTGGTTTGAGACATTAAGCTATCGGTTTGAGAAATATGAAATTTGGGAAGATAACTATTTTGAATGGATTATCAATATTCCCGTCAGACGCAATCGGTACGATCGCATTTTAGTGCGCGGAATTGCCGGAGAAGCGGGACTGAGGGATATCTCAGCCTTGCGCGAATCCGTGGAAAAACAGCGCACCGATGAAGGCTGGTTAGTCACCGCCCGCCGCATCAGTAGCGCCGCGCGGGATGAAGTAAAAAAAGATGAAAATCGCGATTTAGCTTGCTATACTTTCGATGAATTGCTCGACCAAGATGCCGATTTTACCGCTTATCTGGATTGGCTAGAAACTGAAATTACCAGCCGGAAAATTAATACAAAATACGTGCCGCTAGCTTGTACGAAAGAAGAAATTGACCCCGATACTCACCGCAAAATAGGAGTGAGTCATTATGGCGAGGGAGATGGCTGGATTGAAGGTTATATTGACCTGTGGTTGGATGACCCCGTAAAAGAACATATTTCAGTTTTAGGAGAATTTGGGACGGGGAAAACTTGGTTTGTGATGCACTATGCTTGGATGGCGCTGCAACGCTACAAAAAAGCTCAAAAGCGCGGTGTGGAACGTCCGCGGTTGCCGTTAGTAATTCCGCTGCGAGATTACGCCAAAGCTGTTAGTGTGGAGTCGCTATTTTCCGAGTTTTTCTTTCGGAAACACGAGATACCTTTGGCGGGTTATTCGGCCTTTGAACAACTGAATCGCATGGGTAAGTTTCTGTTGATTTTCGATGGTTTTGATGAAATGGCCGCTAAGTGCGATCGGCAAGAAACCATCAACAACTTCTGGGAACTAGCAAAAACCGTCGTTCCCGGCGCAAAAGTCATCCTGACTTGCCGTACCGAACACTTTCCTGAAGGCAAGGAAGGACGGGCATTGTTCAATGCCGAACTGCAAGCGTCAACAACCATTTTAACAGGGGAAACTCCCCAATTTGAAGTATTAGAATTAGAGAAATTTAACGACGAGCAAATTGGGCAAGCGCTGTCATTTCAAACAGAAGCCGCTACTGTCGAAAAAGTGATGGGAAACCCGCAGTTATTGGATTTAGCGCGCCGCCCGGTGATGACCGAGTTAATCTTGGAAGCATTGCCCGATATTGAAGCTGGAAAACCAGTCGATATGTCGCGGATATATCTGTATGCGGTGCGGCGGAAGATAGAGAGAGATATCAAAGCTGAACGCACTTTTACTTCCTTAGCAGATAAGCTTTACTTTTTGTGCGAACTGTCTTGGGAAATGCTGTCAACCAACCAAATGAGCCTGAATTATCGCGGTTTTCCCGATCGCATTCGCGGCCTGTTTGGTTCCGTCGTCCAAGAGGAAAAAGACTTAGACCACTGGCACTACGACATGATGGGTCAAACCATGCTGATCCGCAATGCCGATGGCGATTATACTCCAGCCCACCGTTCGCTGTTAGAGTTTTTTGTCGCTTATAAATTTGCAGCAGAATTGGGAGTTTTGGCGGCAGATTTTATCGAATTAGTTGCGCCTGAACAGTCTTGTTTAGATCGTAATGCAGCGCCTCAAAAATATGCTTGGTCTAATTATTGTCGATTGCAATCCCAAAAGAGAAATAATGGTGAACTCATTGCGCCTTTGCAGGGATTTGTTGCTGAAGATTTAAGTAAACTTAGTCAGAGTTTCGGACAAGCGCCGCTGACGAAAGCAGTGATGGATTTGTTGTTACCAATGGTAGGGGCGGTGTCCTCGTGCCGGCCCTGCCTCGATGTAGGGGCAGCTACGGAGGAATTATTGGAAATTCTGGAAGCAACGCGGGGAAAAACAGAAAGTGAGGTGGGTTATGTGGGAGGGAATGCGGCGACGCTGTTGGTGAAAATCGATCGCACTGCGTTAGAAGCAAAAGACCTTTCTCGTGCAGTTATTTTAGGTGCTGATTTTACAGATGCTAGTCTGCGCCACGTCAATTTTGCTGAATCCAATTTGACTAATTCTATTTTTACGAAAATCTTCGGCAGTGTTCGGTCAGTAATATTTAGTCCTGATGGCAAACTGTTAGCTACAGGTGATAGTAATGGCGTAGTTCGTTTGTGGGAAGCTAGCAGTGGCAGAGAAATATTGACCTGTAAAGGACATACCAACGTGGTGGAGTCTGTCGCCTTCAGTCCTGACGGCAAAATACTCGCTAGCGCCAGTTATGACAAAACGATCAAGTTATGGGATGTCAAGACTGGTGAATGTTTAAAAGTTTTGCAGGGACATACCGAATCAGTAATGTCTGTAACATTCAATCCCGATGGAAATATACTTGCTAGTGGGAGTTTCGATCGCACGATAAGGTTATGGAATATTCACACGGGTAAATGCCTGCAATTTTTGCACGGTCATACTGAAAATGTGTTTTCAGTTGCTTTCCATCCTGCTGGTGAAATGCTTGCCAGTGGCAGCGGTGACAAAACAGTGAGGCTGTGGAATATTGTTACTGGTGAATCCCTCAAGATTTTGCACGGTCATACTCAAAACGTGTATTCACTTGCTTTCAATTCTACTGGTGAAATACTTGCTAGCGGCAGTGGCGACGACACAGTGAAGCTGTGGAATATCGGTAGCGGTGAATGTGTCAAAACTTTGGAGGGACATTTTGATAGAGTACGGTCGATCGCCTTCAGTCCAAATGGCGAAATACTCGCCAGTGGAAGTCACGATCGCACAGCAAAACTGTGGGATATCCGCACTGGTGAATGCTTGAATACTTTGCAAGGCCATAACGATCGAGTAGGGTCAGTTGCCTTCCATCCTGCGGGTGAAATACTTGTTAGCGGTAGTTATAATAAAACGTTAATGCTGTGGGATGTCAACACTGGTGAATGCTTAAATACGCTGCAAGGGCATAGCAATCAAGTAAGGTCGATCGCCTTCAGTCCTAACGGTGAAATGCTGGCGAGCGGCGATGACGAACAAACAGTCAGGCTGTGGGATGTCAACACTGGTGAATGCCTCCAAATCTTGCAGGGTCATCTCGATCGGGTAAACTTAGTTGCATTCAATCCTTCGAGTGAAATACTTGCCAGTGCTAGTTTTGACGAAACAGTCAGGCTGTGGGATGTCAACACTGGTGAATGCCTCCATACTTTGCCAGAGTGTGGCAATGAAACACGATCTATCGCCTTTAGTCCTTCAGGTGAAATACTTGCCAGTGCAGGTTATGACCAAACGGTGAAGCTGTGGGATATCCGTACAAGTGAATGCCTCAAAACCTTGCAAGGGCATAACAGTTCAGTACACTCGATCGCCTTCAGTCCTTTGGGCGAGATATTTGCAAGTGCAGGTTTTGATGGAACGGTGAGGCTGTGCGATATCCATACTGGTGAATGCCTCCAAATCTTACATGGGCATACGGGTTGGGGGCGCGCGATCGCCTTTAGCCAGAACGGTGAAATACTTGCCAGTGGAAGTGTCGATCGAACAGTAAGATTATGGGATGTCCGCAGTGGTGAATGCCTCCAAATATTGCAGGGGCATACTGATTGGATACGTTCAGTTGCCTTTAGTTATTCTGGTGAAATAGTTGCTAGTGGAAGTGTAGATGGAACGGCAAGAATATGGGATATCCATACAGGTGAATGTCTAAAAATTTTACAAGGTCATACCAGTAGAATTAACTCAGTTGCCTTCAGTTTAAATGAAAAAATTATTGCTGCTTGCAGTCGGGATGGCACAATTAGACTTTGGGATATTGAGACTGGTGAATGCCTCAAAATACTCAAAAGTGACAGACCTTATGAGGAGATGAATATCACGGGTGTTACGGGTTTAACGGAAGTTGAAAAAGCCACGCTCAAAGCTTTAGGTGCTGTGGAAAATTAATCGTAATCGCAAAGGAGCAAGTATGCAGTCAGCAATACGGATTACAACCAAAGTTCTTGCAGGAAATAAACTTGAAATTCAAGTGCCACCTGGATCTGTGGGCGAAGAAGTTGAAGTTTTTGTGATTATACCAGAAAAGCCTCCGTGGCGGCGTAATGTGTTGGAATTGCTGACAGAAATCCGCAGCCGTCATGTTTCCAGAACTGTTGAAGAAATCGATCGGGAACTTCAAGAAGAAAGAAACTCATGGGACAACTAAATCTACCATCCTTCATCGGAATTGATATTACCCATAATTAGGACACGGCAGTGCCGTGGCCCTACAATTAATCGGGCGAGGGTTACATTTCTCATCGAGGAAAATCGATGATTTTGGGGTAGGGAAACGGCATTGCGGTGTCCTCCGTTACTTTGGAGACGAAAGAGGCTTTAGAAGGAGATTTTTATGAGATTAGGACTTACCCACGGGTAATCAGAAACCGGGTTTTTTTGAAATACTTCGTTGAGGCCAGCAGATTCGGCCAAAAACCCGGTTTCTAAGATACCCTACTGACTAAACTGTTGCGCGTAGTAGCCCGCATATCGAGATCCCTTTTCCAGCAATTCCTCGTGCGTGCCCGATTCCACAATTCTGCCTTTTTCGAGAACTAAAATTCTGTCAGCTTTCCGCACAGTAGCCAAGCGGTGGGCTATGATAAACACTGTGCGATCGCGCATCAATCTTTCTAGCGCTTCCTGCACTAAAGCTTCAGATTCCGAATCCAGCGCCGATGTAGCTTCATCGAGAATCAAAATTCTGGGAGCGAGCAGAACCGCACGGGCGATCGCAATTCTTTGTTTTTGACCACCAGATAAATTTACACCCCTTTCTCCAACCCAAGTTTGATAACCGTCGGGAAACTCAGTAATGAATTGATGCGCGTTAGCAATTTGTGCCGCTTTTTCCACATCTTTTAGTTCATAATAAGATTGACCGAAAGCAATATTTTGAGCAATCGTACCCGAAAATAAAATCGTTTCTTGCGGTACAATCCCGATTTGCCGGCGCAGAGTATTTAAGGTGACATCTTGAATATCAATCCCGTCAATTAAAATCTGTCCCGCTTGCGGATCGTAAAATCTCGGTAACAAGTTTACTAACGTAGTTTTCCCCGCACCGGATGCGCCCACAAGGGCGATCATTTCTCCCGGAAGCACCAGCAAACTCATATTTTGCAAAATCGGAACCCCCCCCTGCCCCCCCTTATCAAGGGGGGATTGAAGCTGTTTTCCATGCTTCCCTTGCCCCCCCTTATCAAGGGGTTGAAGCTGTTTTCCATGCTTATCAAGAGGATGTTGAGATGGGTAGGCAAAATTAATGTTGCGATATTCGACTTTACCTGTAACGCGGGGAAGTTCGATCGCCCCTGGCTTTTCGACGACTGTTGGTTGAATGGCTAAAAGTTCAAAAATGCGATCGCTAGAAGCTTCTCCCTGCTTGAAATCGCCGTAATTTGCAGTTGTAATGGCGATCGGGTCAATTAACAGCGCCACCCCTGCGATATAACTGATAAATTGAGTACCTGTGAGGTTTCCTTGAGCAATTTGCCAACCTCCTAGGAAAAACAGCAAAATCACGCTCATCGCTTCCAGAAAGCCAACTACAACGAACTGAAGCGCTTTTACTCTTTCCGACAAATACTTAGCGCGGCGGTTTTGTTCTGCTTCTTCTCCAAAGCGGGCAATTTCGTAATCTTCAGCCACAAATGCTTTGATTAAACGAATGCCGCTAAATACTTCTGTCAGCAAAGCGGATAAATCAGAAATGCGATTTTGACTTTGCCGCGAATAACTCAGCAATCTTTCACCAAACCAGCCAATTAAGATAGCCATCAGCGGTGCGATAATTAATGCACCTAAAGTTAATTGCCAGTTGAGATAAATCATATATCCCAAAACAGCAATTAGCTGCAAAACACAAGGAATAAACTGATGGAAAAATTTATTTACAACTTCGCCAATGCGGTCAATATCTTCGGTGAGGCGATAGGATAAATCTCCGGTTTTGGCAGTTTCAAAGTAGCCGATATTGAGTTTTTGGAGGTGCGCGTAAACTTTTTTACGGATTTCTAAAGCAATAGTCAAAGCTGCTTTTGCCATCAGCGTATCTTGACCGTACTGGGCCGTACCGCGAATCAGAAATATAACGGCGCTGAGTGCAGCAATTTGACCGAATCCTTGTAAATCTCCTTTTCCTATAAATTTTGCTGTTTCGCCAACCAGCCACGCGATTATCGGCCAAAATATGGTAAATACTACGGTACAAGCTAATGCTTTACCGATGGTTTGTTTTTGGGGACGGAGGTAAGGTAAAATTTGCCAGTATGTCGATCGAGTTTTCAAGATATTTTGCCCTCGCAAATTCTGTTTTTGGGAATCTCTGCAAGAATATTCAAACTTCGATCCCCCCTAACCCCCCTTAATAAGGGGGGGACAAGATTATTATTCAAAGTCCCCCTTCTTAAGGGGGATGCGAGGGGGATCTCTGCGTAAGTCATAGAGATATCTGAGCCAAAATATGATAACAGCGATCGGGCAAATCGCCACAATCATTCTAAAGCATCTGCATAAGTCGCCTGCACCTTAGCCCCTGCGACAACTGCACCCCGAAAAGTAGCGGACTCTCCGGGTGCAACAGTAACTGGTAGAGCGTCAATAAATCCGTTATCAATTAAATTACCCAATTCGTCCAAAACTTCATAATTGACTTTCACATTCTTGATTGTTTTGCAGCCTTGATTGACCACTTTACCGCTGAAAAAACTGCCGTCATAATTAACCGCCGCAATTGATAATTTTGCAGCAATATTGGAACCAGTAATGCAAGTTGGGGAAGTTTCCGAATTTGGGGATTTTTCGCAGAGTTTGCCCAAATCTACTGTTTTGCCGTCGGGAGTTTTCATGTAGCAAAACGGCTCGTCAATTTGTGAAATTTGAATTTTGGTATTTGTAGAATCTGCCAGCAAAGGGCTAGCTGAAACTAGCGAGACTAGCAAGGTTGATAAAGCTAGTATTAACTGTAAATGTTTCATATTTTTTCTCATATCCAAACGGCGGTGGAAACCGCACCTACAAAAATAAAGTCCACGCAACGCGAGACTGAATAAAATAACGCAAAACGTAATTTTAATCGCCCTTTCTTCAACCCACTATCCAAGCGCGTGAGTGTTTGTACAAACGCGGTTTCAACCGCCGTTTTATCTTACAGTATGTTATAACTGACATCTTGCACCATTCTCAAGAACAGGCAAGATGCCTGTTCCACAACAAGTGCATTTTCTTGTGGGGAGTAGGGGTTGGGCAGGAGAGCCCGCCCATAAAAAGCTTATTGAAAATGGTGCAAGATGTGAGTTATAATAACATATCAAACTTTAGCAAATAAAGTCATGGTCGCGACTCAAGATCACCCAAAACAAAAAACGGTAGCAATGACCGTAACTTGGGAGAAGTTGCCAGACGACTTCCAATTAGAAGAAAAACCCGTGGAGAATACAGGTCAACCGCTAATTGCCGGAGCACTGCGAGAAATCTTAGAACTGAGAGGATTAATCGGCCCGCTAATGCTGATTGCTAGCAACTTTGGCATTTGCGCTACTGTCAACGGCGAGTTAGTTATTAAAGCACCAGATTGGGTTTATGTACCTTCCGTACTCCCGATAGAATCGAGAAGAGACCGCAAAAGCTACACCCCAAACTTGGAAGGAGAAATCCCAAGCATTGTGATGGAGTTTTTGTCGGAAACGGACGGCGAGGAATATTCTATTAGACGTACTTTTCCTCCCGGAAAGTGGTTTTTTTACGAACAAGTTCTGCAAGTGCCAACTTACATCATTTTCGATCCAGAAAGTGGATTGTTGGAGGTCTATCGCTTGCAAAATGGCAATTACAAACTAGAATTTCCTGATGAAGAAGGTCGCCATTGGATAGCAGATTTTGGTTTGTATTTGGGAACTTGGCGGGGGGAAAAAGAACAGCGTACAGGCTATTGGTTGCGCTGGTGGGATGAAGCAGGAAATCTGCTTTTGTGGGGTGTAGAACAGATAGCAGCGGAACGGGAACGGGTCGAACTCGAACGCGAACGGGCCGATCGCGAACGGGAACGGGCCGATCGCCTAGCTGAGTATTTACGCGCTCAAGGAATTAACCCGGACGAGATTATTTGATGAATTATCTGCGATATTTGTAGGGTGCGCCTCGGCGCACCTTACGAGATTATCTAATACTCGGATTCCTATTCCTCAGATTCCGGGTTCCGGGAACTTTCCGGCTGGGACGGCGATTGTTCAAACTGCTCGCAGTTCGAGTATTCAAAGCATCAGCAGAAGTTATCAAACCCAAATCTTGCAAAATTTCCACAGCCGCCCTTTGTCCTGTTTCGCAACCTCCTTCCATGTAACCTTGATTTTCCAGCGAAGTGTGTTCTCCAGCAAAATATAAATTGCCAACTCGTTCGCCTTCAACGCCGTGCATTTGCGTCCACTGTCCGACTAAATAGCAGGCATAAGAACCTTTAGAAAAACGATCTCCCGGCCAAAAAGCTCGTACAGCTTTGCCCGATCGCAAATTACTCACTCCGGGAAAAACTCTTTCAAATTGCCCTAAAAATCTTTGTGCTTGGTCTTCGGGAGTTCCGCCACCGATCGACAAACCTTGTCTGCCTCCGGTAAAATTAGTAACTAAACCGTTAGCAGTAGGAGCAAAAGGCGTAGCTTCCCAGCTATTTTGGAAGCCTAAATCGGTATAAACAGAAGCAGTCGATTGATAAACTTCCCGCCAAATGCGGCTGCGGTAGCCGGTAACTAATTTAGAATTAGTACCGTAGCCCAATTGCTCGATCGCCCTGCGCTTCGGTTGTGGCAAAGGTACGTTAATTTTAACGTCTCGCAGAGTGCTAAACGGCAAAGTTAACAAAACTCGCTCGTAAGTGCGCTCGAAGGCGCTTTGTCCCGATCGCAAATTTACCCGATAGCGGCCGTCCGGTAACAGAGTAATCGCTTCCAAAACCGTCCCCGCCTCGATCGAACCAGACAATTGACCGGCCAAACGGTTGATAATTTCACTGTTGCCGCCCTCAATTTGATAGCGCTCGTCGCTGTTGCCGTACAATTCAAAAGTGTTAGGTTCAGAACCGATTAAAAACAGCAGATTTAACGCCGACTGTTCCTCGGGATCTCGGCCGTATTCCGTCGTGTAAGCAATGCGGAGCAACTGCCGGACAATAGTGCTAGTATCAGCTCCATCGAGATATTGGGCGATCGAAAGATTGTCCAATCTTTCTGCAGTTTCCGTAAAATCCAGATAGCTAAAGTTATCTCCGATAGCGCCCAAATCTCCATTAATTTTACTCGCTAGCGGCGCAAAGTCCGCGATTATTTGCTCAAGAGAAAAGCGTCGCCCATCCAAGAAAAAAGTATCCTTCACCAATCCCCGCTGCACTTCGAGGACATCGATCGCCCGCAAACCCAATTCCGTCGCCAGGGAAATCAAAGTAGTATGACCGGTGTCAATAAATTCTGCCCCCAACTCCGCCGAAATCAGCGTTCCAGCCACCTTTGGCGCCGTGCGAATCCTCCCCCCCACGCGGTTAGTTGCGTCGATTATATCGGCACGCACGCCCGCTTGACGCAAGCGATAGGCCGCCGTCAAACCCGCAATTCCCGCACCCACAACCAAAATGGGCGATCGTCCGCCTTGTTGAGCAAAAGCTCCCTCCCGAGTAAAAGTCGCAGCAGCAGCAGCACTCGCTACCGCCAAACCCCCGTGCAGCAACTGGCGCCGAGATATGGGAAAATTAGAACTGCGCGAAGTCAGCATCCCCAGTAATTCATCAGCCGGAATGCCCGTTTCCCGAGACTTTTGGGCAATACTCGCAGCGCGGCGCAGCATTGCCATCAGTGCAGATTTAGCCATAATTGAGCCACCCTCACAAAACTTCGGTGTAAACTGGATTGTCAATCGAATTTGATTATGCACTTTCCAGACTAAAGTACAAAGAGATTTTTTTTAATAATGCTAACCCTCAGAACACTGTTCGACAGCAAATTTTATCTCGAAAACAACCCAGATGTCGCCGTAGCAGTTGCCAGAGGCACGGTATCGAGCGCCTTCGATCACTACCGAAAAATTGGCAAATTTGAAAATCGCGATCCAAATGCCCTGTTCGATGCCAGCTACTATTTAGAAACCAATACAGACGTAGCAGAGTCTGCCAAAAACAACGGATTTTCTGGGGCAGATCACTTTATCAGATTCGGTCAATTTGAAGTTCGCAACCCCAACCCGTTATTCGATGTTGGTTTCTATCTAGCAAGCAACCCAGACGTTCAGACAGCAGTCCAGACAAATCAATTTACCGCCTTTGAACATTACTTTAAAGTCGGTCAATTTGAAAACCGCAAACCGAGCGCTTTCTTCGATCCCAGCTTTTATCTAGAAAAATATCCGCTGATACAAGCAGCAGTCACCAGCGGCGCTGTTCAAAGTGCGATCGACCACTACATTCAATTCGGTCAACAAGAAGGACTGTTGAGCACTCTCCCCGAGCCCGCCGACAATTTAAACGCAGCACAAAACCTGGGCATTCTGACAGAAATTCAAACAGCGAGCGATTTTGTCGGCGCGGCCCAACCAACCGACATTTACAGTTTCATCCTGAATACTCCGAGCCTTTTCAGTGCAACTTTAGACGGTTTGAGTGCCGATGTTGATGTAGAATTAATTCAGGATCTAAACGGCAACGGGGCAGTTGGATTAGAGGATCTTATTGCTTCCTCCAACAATTTAGGAACGGCTTCAGAAACAATAGTCAGCAATGGAGCTTTGGCTGCGGGGACTTATTTCATCCGCGTGTCTCAATTTCAAGGAGATACAAATTATAACTTGAGACTGCTATCTGCTCCCTCAGAAATACCGCCCCAAATTTAAAATCGAATTAACGCTTGTAACAAGCATAAATCCGTCAAACCAACAGAGATTCTTCTCCGCTCTTGCTTCGCGCTATGAGCGCCTAAGCGCTTCGCAAAAAAAACTGGTTCACAAATGATTGAGACTTGCGATAAAATTGGCTTCGAGAGCGGTAAATTAAACATTACCAATTACCAACTCCCGAAGTTTCAATTATTACTTTCTGGCCCGCCCGGAGAAGGCAAAGATTGAACCGGTGTTTGAGGCCAATTAGAACGACTTTTGCTGAGAGTAGCAGACACCAAAGCATAGCCCAAAACAGCAGGCAGGACGATCGCGCTCAGCAACACGATCGCCGCAGCCCAATTCATCGCATTCGACATCGGGCCGTAATGACTGCGGTAAGGGTCAAAACTTGGTAAATTAGCCCTCGGAGCGTCCCGCAGCGCAAGCGGGCGTTTGAACCGCACTCGCCTGTCATCGAGCTTTTCGAGCAAAATCCAGCCAACTTCCGCCTCTTCCCGGCACAGCTTGTGAAAAATCGCCGGATTGCGAAACAAATCCCTGCTAGCCCGGACAATCTTGTACTCCCAAACCGCCAAATCATCAGAATTGCGATCGGATTTAGGATTGCCGTTGGATCGCGCATTTTCCGGCGCATTAAAATTATCTTCTTGAGATTCGTACCGAGTCAAAACTTCCTCCTCCTCGTCGCATTTTTCCCCCGCAACCGATTGCTCGCGGCTCACTAAGACACCCACGATTGCAGCCTCTAAACCGAGACTACCAACCATCAAACTCCAAATCAGAATTTCCACCATAAAAGGAGTTAAACTTTAAAAATTAAAAACTAAAACAATTTGCTTTTAACTTTCAATCTTTAATTTTCAAATAGCCTTCCACCAGACAATCTGCACCCACAGTGCGCCAAGAAACCCGCTCCAAAGTCAAAGCATCAGTCATTGCCGAAAAACCTAAATCTCCCACAGGAGTGGGAGCATCTCGGCCGCCAACAATTTTAGGAGCAATAAAAGCCATAATTTTTTGAACCGCACCTTCAGCAATTGCCGAAGCCGCCAAAGTGCCGCCGCACTCCCACAGTACAGAAAGAAAAGAGCGATCGTACAAATAAGCCATCACATTAGTCGGTGTCAGCGGCGACAATTCTACAACTTCCACCCCTTTTGCTATCAAAAATTCCTGAAATTCCGGGTTAACCCCAGCTTCAGTCAGCACCAAAGTAGCCGCCGAGGAGGTTTCCCACAACCAAGCCGACTTCGGCAAATCCAGAGTGCGGCTCATCACCACCCGCAGGGGATTATTTCTGTCAGGGTGATGGCTAGTGAGTAGGGGATTGTCCAAACGCACCGTATTGCCGCCAACAATCACCGCATCGCAGCCGACGCGCAGCCGGTGTACCTCGCTCCGAGCCTCCGAACCCGTCACCCAAGCGCTGTGACCGGTATTGGTAGCAATTTTACCGTCCAAAGTCATCGCATATTTCAAAATTCCAAAAGGCCGGCGGTACAAAATCCGGTGCGCGAAAGCTTCGTTGAGTTTCTGACAAGCTTCCCCTTCCACTCCCGCCACCACTTCAATCCCGGCTTCCCGCAACCGGGCGAGTCCAGCGCCGGCTACCAAAGGATTTGGATCGACCATGCCAGCCACTACTTTTGCCACCTTGGCTTTGACTAAAGCTTCGGAACAGGGAGGAGTACGCCCGTGGTGGTTGCATGGTTCCAGGTTTACGTAAACTGTTGCTCCGGCGGCGAGTTCCCCCGCTTCGCGGAGCGCAAATACTTCGGCGTGAGGTTGGCCGGCACCGGGATGAAACCCTTCGCCGACAATCTTGCCGTCTCGGACAATTACAGAACCGACTAGGGGGTTGGGTGCGGTTTTGCCGAGGGCGCGGCGGGCCAATTCTATGCAGCGGCGCATCATGGCTCGATCGAACTCTTGAACTTGGCTGTTGTCCAGTTGTTTGGTAGATTGCTGCTGTCGGTTAGCTGAATTGGCGATCGGTTGAGCGTCCGCCCCAAAAGTGTCCATAAGATTTTGCTATGATATCTAACCCTAAGTTTAGTGACTTTGATGCTAATTTTGGGCCGCCGACGATCTATTCCTGCTAGGCGCACTGTACGTTATCGGGAGTCAAGGGCAACAAGCGGGCGATCGGGCCGCTTGTTACCGCAGCAAATAGCTTTAATATTAACTAACAGGCGCTTGAGAAAAAACAATGAGTCAGGACATGAAGCGGGAATTTGCCAGCCGCGACGAATTAATAGCCTACGTCAGCCAACAGTTTCCCGAAGCCGCCGCCCAGGATAGCAACGTACCCGCAACCCCAGGCGGGCGCAAAGCAGCCGAGACAGCGCTGCAACAAATTGATCCCGGCAAATACGCCTCCACCCGCAATTTCCTCAACGGCGCGGTAACGCGGTTGTCGCCCTATTTGCGCTACGGCGTTTTGAGCCTTGCCGAAGTGCGAGATGTCGTGCTCTCGAAAGTGCAGCGTCAAGAAGATGCCGTAAAACTTGTCAACGAATTGGGTTGGCGGGATTATTGGCAGCGACTTTATGCCGAATTGGGCAAGGGGATTTGGCAAGATAGGGAACCCTACAAAACTGGTTACACTGCTAAAGATTACAGCGAAACTCTGCCGCTGGATGTAGTCGAGGGCACGACTGGTAACGTTTGCATCGACAGTTTCAGCCGCGAGTTGCGAGAAACCGGTTATTTGCACAATCACCAGCGGATGTGGATGGCTAGTTATTTGGTACACTGGCGGCGCGTGCGCTGGCAAGCCGGAGCTCGCTGGTTTTTGCAGCACTTGCTAGATGGAGATCCGGCGAGCAACAATCTGTCTTGGCAGTGGGTAGCGAGCACTTTCAGTCACAAACCTTATTTTTTTAATCGGGAAAATTTGGAGCGTTACACTAAGGGAGTTTATTGTGGCGATTGTCCTTTTTACGGGCAGTGCGATTTTGAGGGAACTTATGAATATTTAGAAAGCAAGTTGTTTCCTCATGGCGAAAAGGTCGATCGCACGGGCGGTTCTAAAAGTTGGCAACGCCATAAAAAAGGTAGTCAGTAGTCAGTAGTCAGTAGTCAGTAGTCAGTAGTCAGTAGTTATTGGTTAGTTGTTATTGGTTAGTTGTTATTGGTTAGTTGTTATTGGTTAGTTGTTATTGTGGCGTTGCTTAATCAGGATATGAAAAAAATAAGTTGAAAATTCAGAAGTTTTGTGGATTCTGGTTTCTATGACTTGCATATTTAGCCTTTCATACCGTAAATCAGCAACGCCGTTATTGGTTACTTGCTACGAATTCCCAATTTCCAATTCTCAATTCCCAATAACAACTAACAACTAACAACTAACAAACAAATAACAAATAACAAATAACAGTCAACAGTCAACAGTTAACAGTCAACAGTCAACAGTTAACAGCTAACAGTCAACAGTCAACAGTCAACAATTTATGAACAATCCGATTATTTGGCTGCACGGCGACTGTTTGAGTCCCCAAGGCCCCGCTTTTCAAGCACACCCAGACGCACCGGCAATTTGGGTTTGGGACGACGCGCTCATCGATGAATGGCAGTTGAGTCTCAAACGAATGGTGTTTATTTACGAATGTTTGCTGGAGTTGCCGGTAGTTATTCGGCGCGGCGATGTGGCTGCGGAAGTTATCGCTTTTGCTCAAGAATCCGGGGCGACTCAAGTAGTCACAACAGAAAGTCCCAGTCCTCGGTTTCAGGATATTTGTCAGGAAATTAGGAGCTCGCTTCCTGTGGAAGTTTTGCCGCCAGAAGCCTTTGTCCGCTACGATGGCTACATTGATTTGAAGCGTTTTTCCCGCTACTGGCGCGTCGCTGAAAAATATGTTTTCTAATCGGTAATGGTGATATCAAATCCTCTCTTCATCGGAATAGTGAATTCACTGTTAACAGTTAACTGTTAACTGTTAACTGTTAGCTGTTAGCTGTTAGCTGTTAGCTGTTATTTGTTATTTGCTTGTTAGTTGTTATTGGGAATTGAGAATTTGGCTCTAGCGTTGTGGAGGGATTGGGAATTCGTAGCAAGTAACCAATAACAACCAATAACCAATAACCAATAACCAATAACCAATAACCAATAACCAATAACTACTGACTAATGACTACTGACTAATGACTACTGACTACTTCTCTCAACTCGCCTTCAAACGCTGCAAGAGCCATTCAAATCTCGATTGAGCCAAGTCTAGATTTTCGACGTGGGGCGCGATCGCCCGTTTGCGCTCGTCGGGGTCTTCATATGTTAAAGAATCAGTCTCTTCGCCGAAACGTTGGACTGTACCCCGCAGTCTCGACGACAGAAATCTGGTAATCGCCCGATAAAACCTCAGCGCAAACATTACATCTTGTTCCAATTTTTCTGTTAGCAGCCGCCTGGGAATTGACAGGATGAAGCACTCATCAATTGACGTGACGCTAGCAGAAGGAAGCCTCCCGTCTACAAAAGACATTTCGCCCAACACTTCCCCGCAGGTGATTGTTCCAATTTCTTTGCCGCCCAAAGATAATGCACTAACGCTCAAATTTCCATGCAGAACTATGTACATCGCCTCTAAGGGCTTACCTTCGGTGATGAGGGTGATGCCGCTAGGGATTGTGGTGCGGATACCGTTGGCGATCATCCAATCGATGTCGCGATCGCTCATTTCGCCTAATATGACTAGAACTTTGTTCATAAAGTCAGGTTGAAATCGAATACTTTCTATTTTTTAGTTGTTTAATTGCGTACTGCTTTTAGATGGTCATACCCTGAGCGAAAGCGAAGGCTAAACTCTACTAATTAAACACTTTATTTTACACGACTATTATAATATTTAATATTTTTTACACTCTCGATCTACCACTCTTTTTTGGATCAGTGATATCATACATCATTTTTCGGAGACTGTGCAGTCGATCGCCCGCTGCGAAGAACCCTTGCTGTAGCCCCGCCGGATTCCCAAAACAATTTTGGAAGCGTGCTGTCTCTCGGTTTTGAGTCTGTGCGCCCTAAAAAACCCAATTTTTCGATCGTTGCTGCGAGTCGGTGCGCCCCAAGTACAGAATTGTAGAATACTCCGATCGCGCGATCGACCCATCAATTCAACACAGCGCGGGGGTGAAATCCCCCCTTGGATTGATTTTTATCAGTTCGCTCTCTAAATTAAAAGTAGCATCTCAATCCGCAGTCCGTTCTTGAATCTAATCAGCTAGAGAGTTGACTGTTCAACGGTTGAGTGCGAATCTAGGAACAAGACAAGTGCTATTTGTGTCATTTTTTAGTAAAGCTCTCAACAGGAGCCCTCCAACACTTACACTTTTAATACACCGTTCCTTGAGGAGTGTCTATGAATAGTCTATTTTCCAAGTCTACTTTTGCGCTAATAAATCTTGCAGTTTTAGCAGTTTGTTGCGGTATCATGCCAGCAAAAGCTGAAACTGGAAACTTGCCCGATGTCGGTACAGCGGCAAATGCGACGGCTCAAAATATTGACCAAATTTCTGAGCCTGTGGCAACTTCAGCGGTTAAACCCGATGCAGAAACCATCGCTACTAATACAAAAATTGATTCTATCAGTTGGAGCGAACTAACAACACCGGCAGAGACAGCAGCCTCCGCACCAGCCGCCAACTTGCCAGCATCTGTGGCTGCACAGTCGGAATCTGTAGCAACAACATCAGAAATTGCTGGGACAGAAACAGCAAAAATGGAGTACGCGCCCATTGCTGCCGAGAAACAAAACTCCGAAGAAACAGCTAAAATTGCGGATAATAGCGTCAAAGTGCAGCCAAAGGTGGAGATGGCCGAAAAGCTCGATCGCCCCAACTTGGAACTGACAGCAGCAAAGGAAGAAAAAGAAGTCAAAACAGCGCGAGAAGTGTTAAGCAATCCAGTCAGCACTTCCGCCAAAACCCTGACAAACCAACCGAAACTTGCCGAAAAACCGGCAGCAGTCTCCGAAACAACTGAAAAAGTAGCTCAAGTCCCCACCATTAGACCGGGCAGAGCTACCCGTTCTGGGCCGAGCTACATCGGCATTGGCGGTAATATAGGTTTTGGCGGAGATTCAGCCCTAGGCGACACTTCATTTGCGATTATTAGCAAAATTGGTTTGACTAACAATTTTTCGGTGAGACCGAGTGTTTTGTTCCGCGATAACTTAACTGTTCTCGTCCCCGTTACCTACGATTTTGTATCGAAAGAGGCCGTCGAAGTCAGCGATGATTTTGTAATTACTGCTGCTCCTTATGCAGGTGCTGGCGTAGCCGTTTCTACGGGCGATAACGGTAATTTTGGCTTCCTGCTGACAGGGGGTGTAGATGTACCGCTGTCGAGGAATTTTACAGCCACAGCAGCACTGAATGTGGGTTTTCTCGACGGAACTGATGTGGGATTGTTAGTCGGTGTCGGCTATACCTTCCCGAATATTGCTAGATAGTTTTGCTATTTGAGCAAACGCACGATCAGTAAATAAGCGCGGGGTTGACTGTAGGAATACAGTCAGCCCTTTTTTGATGGTGAAAATCAACAGCAATCGAGAACACGGCTATTCAGAGAACATGGCAATTTGGAGAACACTTAGTTGTATAATAGATAAACTAGCCTTACTAAAAAGTAGAAGCCTATGTCGCAGGGAATCTTCAACAAAATCCTCAATCAGCTTGACACCCTGGAAGTGCTAGAACTACAGCAACTAGAGCGCGCTATTGGGAACTCTCTGGCTCAGAAAGAACAAGCTGCTCAACGCACAAGATTTCACCAAGCGCTGTTAACTTCTGGTTTAGTCAAAAAAATCAAGCATTCTTCTTGGACTCAGCAAACAGAAAGGCGACTAATTCCGGTACAGGGGCAGCCTGTTTCTGAGACAATTATTGAGGAACGCCGCTAGATGACAATTTATTTTGTAGATAGCAGCGCGCTGGTCAAACGCTACATTAGTGAAATAGGTTCGGGATGGGTTTTGAATTTGTTCGATCCTGCACTGAACAACGATATCTTGATTGCTGGTATTACCAGTGTGGAAATTGTTGCTGCAATTACCAGAAGGTCGCGCGGCCGAAGTATCAATGCGACAGATGCTACAGCAGCGTGCAATCAGTTCAGGAGTGACCTGCAATCTGAGTATCAAGTTGTAGAATTCACCGAAAGTATTATTAACTCTGCAATGGCATTAGCTGAAACCTACGGATTGCGAGGCTATGATGCTGTGCAGCTAGCAACAGGCTGTAGCATAAATAACCTCTGCACAGCTAACAATTTGCCTGCGATGACTTTTGTATCTGCTGATAGGGAGTTAAATGCAGCAGCAACAAGTGAGGGTTTGATAGTTAAAAATCCTAACAACTATCCGTAAGGTCGATCGCCCGTACAAGAAAAAGCAATTCGCCAAACGCGGAAATTCGGAGAATGAGGTGCCAAATTAACTGCGATCGCCCAGAGGGATTTTTGTGAAAGATATAATGATGGTTGGATCGATCGCACTTTTTCACCAATCACCCCAAAAAAACCGTGACCAAAACAGAAATCTTAGCAGCACTCAAAAATCTGACAGCAGAAGAACGCCTAGAAATCATCGAAACAGCTTCGCGGATGATGCGCGACGAAATAGAACAAAAAGCCCAGCGCAAAGCCGAGAGAAAGCTGAAACTCAGAGCCGCCGCAGAAGCAGCAGTCCCAGATTATATGCCGGGAGGTGCTTTACATGATTTGTGGTCGCCTGAGAGCGAACCATATTTTGAATCCGAAGAAGAATACCTTAAGGCAGGGGCTGCAGCAGTTGACAGTTTATCTAGATTTACCTAGAATTTAATTACTAAATTCTCGGTAAATTAATCGACAGACTAATTAGCGTTAGTGATTTTGATAGAAAAAAGACGCAACCTTTGAAGAAGACCTCGCCAGCAACGTTTCGGAAATAAAGAACTCATTCAAAATCTTGCGAATTCTGCGCGAAGCAATTAATATACAAAGATACAACAGCATT
>NZ_CAWPRX010000151.1:0-6185 GCF_963890365.1 Tychonema sp. LEGE 07196
CCTTGCTAAGGGGGGGTGATGCTGTGATTTCCCCCTCACTAAGGGGGAGTTGCTCTCTTAGCCCCCCCTTACTAAGGGGGGGTTGGGGGAGTGGATTGCTAGCAGCGAGGCGACAACCTCCGAGTAAAGCGGGGACAACGTTGTCGGGATGGCCTTCAAGTTCGATCGCCAACTGCATCACTTCCACCTGACTCAAAAGCTTTCCGGCTAAACAATTCGCCCCCACTAACCCGCCGACAATAGCTGTGGCGGAACTTCCTAAACCTCTAGCCAGCGGCACTTGCATATCTATATGTATCGCTACAGGCGGCGGCGATTGGTTCAGGCGATCGTATAACTTGAGAAAGGCTTGATAAGCGAGATTGCTGTCGTCTGTCTTGACTTTGGCGGCTTCTGCGCCGGTAACTGTAATTTTTAGTTTCTCGGTTGCTGAGGGTTCGAGTCTGGAGAATTGAAAGCGGTTGTAGAGGCTTAAAGCAGCGCCGATGCAGTCGAATCCGGGGCCTAGGTTGGCGGTTGTGGCGGGTACGGTAACGGTGATAGTGGAGGTTACGGACATTTTTTGAGTAATGGATTTCGAGTGTTTAACCGCAGAGGTCGGCGGATGAGCGCGGATGAACGCAGATGGAAGAATACTATACTATGTTTTTGGAAGCACTCTATCTTTGCAGTATTTTAAGATGTTTGATGGCATCTTGATAATCGTTGGTATTGCCGGATTTTTGATAAATATCGGCGGCTTTTTGATAATCGCCGATCGCCCCTTCTTTGTCTTCTAAGAACTCGCGGACTCTGGCGCGGTTGTAGTAAGCGTCTCCGTAGTTGGGGTCGATTTCAATGGCGCGATCGAAATCTGCTTTGGCTGCTGGATAGTCTTTGAGGTTGCGGCCGTGAATGATGCCGCGTTTGTTGTAAGCTTTAGCGTAGTTGGGATTAAGGCGGATGGCTTCGGTGTAATCGGCGATCGCCCCTGGGATGTCTCCCGCTTCTGATTTGGCTAAACCGCTGTTAAATAAGTCTTCAGCCGAATTTTGAACGATTAGTATTGGTGAGGGTTTTGTAGAAATGGCAGGGGATATGCCGCCCAAAATTGTCACAAATCCCCAAAGGGCGATCGCCCTGTAAAAGTATTTCATAAATCTAAGCAAAAATCTGAGCGACAGAACAACTAAAACCAGGTAACAAAGGCGATGTCAATTCATCATTCCTCAACAGTGTAGCAACCAGCCTTAAACTTGCTTGTTCCCTGCGATAAACCTCAATTTGTTGCAACCGCCAATTCGCAATCCAGTATTCCTGTACTCCCCGCACTGAATAAAGTCTGACTTTCAAATCTCTATCCCGTCTTTCATTGTCTGTACCAGCAGATAATACTTCAACAACTAACTCGGGGGCGGCGGTTAAATGGCCGGCTTCGTCTAGCAAGATAGCCAAGCGTTCATTGCTGGCCCAAACTACATCAGGAATAACGTTGTCAGCATCTGTGAAAATCAGACCCGGATTGATGGCAGTTTGTCCTAAACCAGCAGACATCGACCAAGTATCCAGCACAGAAAAAAATCTGCCACAAGCCCGTTGATGACCCCAATGCGGTGCTCTAGTCACAAATAACTCTCCATCAATAAGTTCGTAACGATCGCCGTTATCGGGCAATAGTTCCAAATCAGCGGTAGTCCAGCGTACTTTATCAGATATTGTCTGGCTCATACAAGCACTCTATGATAGGTGGTACAAATATTATAAACCAGTTTGTAGTAAGGACTTCAGTCCTCTCTGCGACTTTTAGTCAATTAGGACTAAAGTCCTTACTACAAACTATGGGGTCGATCGCAATTAACCGCACATTACACTACTTAAGAACAGTTTTAGAAGCAATCCGAGTTTTCTTGCGATCGGCCTCACTCAAATCTTCACCAGACTGCAAGCGAGTAGCAGAAGTTTGCAGCACTGTGGCGGCACTTTTATCGCCCATTTGCAGAGCAGTTTTAGCCGCCGTTTGTAACATTGTGGCGGCACCGGCGCGATCGCCCTGTTGTAATCTAGTTTCGGCGAGTTGAGTTTGGCGGTACTTAGCCAAAGCTAAAATATGCTGCTGCACCATCGGGTTAAGTGCCGGTTGATAAACTTTTAGGACATTAGCAGAAACTGCAACGGGATCGGAAAGTAAACCTTCACCGACAGTCGGATCGTCGTAGCGAATTTGTAATTGCCCGATCGCCTGCGTGCCTTCAGGTAACTGTCCAATATAAATATTAGCCAAAACTACTCGCTCTACATCCTTCATTAAATCTCCCAGGCGCACCATAAAGCGATCGCCCTCTTGCTGTACCGGCAGTTCGATCGTATCCGGGGCAACTTGGGCGATCGGTTTAAGTTCGGCTAACCGCACTTTTGGCATCAGGGAAAATAGCAAATAAGCATTAGTCAAACCTACACCTTGGATGCGAGTAAATAATTTTCCAAACTCATCAACCGCATCTTCGGGCCGCTGAATGTGAGCCAAAGCACCGCCGCCAGCATCAGCAATCTTTTCCAAAATATCCTGATTCCAGTTATCGCCAAAGCCCAGAGAATTTAAAGTCATGTTGTACTCGGCGGCGAGTTTCGCCAGCTTCAAACAGCGGCTGTCGTCGCCGTGTTCGTTTTCGCCGTCAGTAAGTAAAAATGCCTGAGATATAGCTTCTTTTTTGCCTTTCCCCAACTCTTCAATACCTAACTTAATGCCCTCATCAATTGCTGTGCCGCCGGCCGGTCGCAATCTCTCAATTTGGCGTTTAATGCTAGCGGAGTCTTCCACAATTTGGTTGGGGACGAGGACTTTGGCTTTGTGATCGAAAGCCACCGCGCAAAAGCGATCCCCGGGCTTCAACCTGTCGAGCAACCGTCCGGCGGCTTGTTTGACGGTTTCCAAGGGCCGTCCGCCCATCGAGCCACTGTGGTCGAGAATCAGGCATAGATTTAAGGGTACGCTGGAGTCGATCGAACTTGCCGTCGCCGACACTGAAATCGCTAGCTGGCGCTGGGTTGAGGGCGCGATCGCGTCAAGGTTGGGGTCGTTTAAGACCGGGAGCAAACTAACTTTCATGCGGGATACCTAAAGATTGCGTTACTATTTCTTTAAGAATAGCTCCATCAGTTCAGGCAACATTTCGGTTTATGAACACACCAATTAAAGCTGTGCAATCGCAATACTACGGGGAAGGCAACTCTCGGACGCCACCACCCGATTTGCCATCCCTGTTGCTGAAGGAGCGGATCGTTTATCTTGGTATGCCTCTGGTGCCTGCGGTAACAGAACTGATTATCGCGCAACTGTTGTATTTGCAGTACGAAGACCCCGATAAACCGATCAAAATCTATATCAACTCGACTGGCACTTCTGGTTACAGCGGCGAACCCGTCGGTTTTGAAACCGAAGCCTTCGCTATCTGCGACACGATCAGGTACATTAAACCGCCCGTGCAAACGATTTGCCTCGGTTCGGCAATGGGCATGGCTGCGATGCTGCTAGCGGCCGGTACAAAGGGCTTTCGGGCTAGTTTGCCGCACGCTTCGATCGTGTTGCACCAACCCAAGGCTTACACGCGGGGTCAAGCAAGCGACATTCAAATTCGGGCGAAGGAAGTGCTGGCAAATAAGGCGACGATGCTGGATATTTTAGCAAACTGTACTGGTCAACCGATCGAAAAGATTGCTAAAGATATGGATAGGTTGCTGTACATGACGCCGCATGAAGCTAAAGAATACGGTTTGATCGATCGCGTTCTAGAAAGTTCGGAAGAATTGGCGAAACTGCCGGCTGGAGTCATCTAATTTGGTTATGGGTTATTAGTTATTGGTTATTGGTTATTGGTTATTGGTTATTGGTGGCGATCGCCAGAAACTCCAAAGCAACTAATAACAAGTAACTAATAATAAGCAACTAATAACAAGTAACTAATAACAAGTAATCACTTTCAAATCCCCGATTACCAATTACCAACTAAAAGGAGTTCCGAATTATGCCTATAGGTGTGCCAAAAGTCCCCTACAAAATGCCTGGTGGTTATGATACTCAGTGGATTAATATCTACGATCGTCTTTACCGGGAACGGATTATTTTCTTAGGTAAAGATATTGACGATGAAATTGCCAATCAAATCATCGCCGTGATGCTGTATCTGGATTCGGAAGATTCGGGTAAGGATATCATTTTGTACATCAATTCCCCCGGCGGGATGGTGTCGGCTGGCATGGCTATTTTTGATACCATGCAGCACATTAAATCGGACGTGGTGACGATTTGTGTGGGCTTGGCTGCTTCGATGGGTTCTTTCCTGCTGGCTGCGGGTACGAAGGGGAAACGGTTGGCTTTGCCTCACTCGCGGATTATGATTCACCAACCTTCTGGGGGCACGCGGGGACAAGCAACGGACATTCAGATTGAGGCGAAGGAGATTCTGCGCTTGCGCCACCAACTCAACGGTATTTATGCTAAAAATACCGGACAGCCGATCGCGAAAATCGAGAAAGACATGGATCGCGACTATTTCATGTCCGCTGAGGAAGCCAAGGAATACGGCTTGATTGACAGAGTAGTCGAAGATCGTCCGTAAGCGATTTTTTCGCTACACTACCTCGCACTACACCCAGTTTTTCGGTAAATTTTGGCAGAATCTTTACATTTAAGGATTCTGCCATATTTAATTGTATTATCAACGATCGTTCATGCTAGATGGATATTGCAGATTATTACCGACAGTTAGGGCTCAGATCTGGTGCGAGTTTATCGCAAGTTAAGAGTTCTTATCGAAAGTTAGCCAGACAGTATCACCCGGATGTGAATCCGGGAAACGAACAGGCTAAGAATAAGTTTATTGCTATTACTGAGGCTTATAAGTTCTTGGTAAATATTGCCGTCGCCGATGTTGCGGAGTCAACAACTGCTAGTTCAAGTCAGCCGCCTGCTGCGACAGGGCCGGCTTCGCAGGTGAAAGCTCCACCGCAGACAGTTAAGGTGACTCGGAAACAGCCACCGATTCCAGATAGCTCGGATCTGTCGGCGGCGGAACAAAAGTTAAAGCAAGATGCTTATTTTCAGTTGCAGCAGTTGCTGAAATATCAGAGGTTCCCGCGGGCGATCGCCCTGATTGAAGGTTTGGCGCAGCGGGTTCCTGAAGATCGGGAAGTGCGACAGTGGCAGGCGATCGCCTATCAGCGCTGGGGACGGCATTTGATCGGGGAAAAGCAGGTTGATAAGGCGAGAATTTATTTGAAAAAAGCTGTGAAAACTGACCCTCACAATCGGGCTTTGTGGGCGGAAGTTGAGCGAGATTTTCGCAGGTTGGAACAGATTTATTGATTGGGGAATCGGGAACCGGGAATCGGGAATCGGGAATCGGGAATCGGGAATCGGGAATTATTACTTTGGTTCTGTGGAGGTCATCAAAAACTCTATATTTTTGAGTTTTTCTAAGATTGCTTGGCTATTTTTAGGCCGGTTTTCGGGTAGCGGTTCCATCAATTCGTCGATCGAGTCTACAAAGGACTGGTCAACATCTACGGCCTGGTTTTTCCAGTTGATTTTACCAGTTTTTTGATTGACGGGAAAGTCGATCGGCTTTAAGCCTGTTAATAAATGTACAAAAGTACGCCCCAGGGCAAAAAAGTCCGATCGCGCTTCTGGTTTTCCGGCAATTTGTTCGGGCGCGGAGTACCCAGCAGAACCGATGGGCGCGGTATCTGTGCCTGCTTCGGTGGCGCAGCCGAAGTCAATTAATCTCAATTTTCCACCAGCTTCTAGCATCAAATTGGATGGCTTAATATCCCGATGTACGAGATGATATTTGTGGATTTTTTGCAAAATATGGAGCATTTGTTGCAGCCAATCAACGGCGAGTGTTTGAGAAACCTGTTGGTTTTTAGTTAAAAATTCTGTCAAGTTTTCTCCGTCGATTTTTTCCATCGCCAAACAACACAATTTTTGGGAATTGTTGGCGACTTTAATTTGGAAATAACCGTCTGGTTCAACTTGGGGAACTCCGGCTTTTCCCCCCAGCCAAATTAACACTCGCGCTTCTTGCTGGAAGCAGCGAAGTAAATCGGGATTGTGGCTGTGTTTGAACACTTTAAAAATTTTGACTGTGCCCCATTCGTTTTCGCCGGTTCCCAAATCTTCGACTTCTAAGATGTCTGTGGGGCGGGCG